>JAKAFQ010000769.1 GCA_021817875.1 Pseudomonadota bacterium | reverse complement strand
CGGCCTCCTCCACCCTCAGGGCCGCCTCGCGCAGGTCGAGGTTCTCAGCGACCGACTGGCGCACCAGAGAGGACAGCAGCGGGTCGTGGAACTGTTGCCACCACAGGACGCTCGCCGGCTCGCGGGTGTTGATCCGCGAGGCCCCGGCGGTGCCCTCGCGCAGCGCGGTGGCGGACCACTGCGCCGGCACGTGGGGCTTGGGCTTGACGAAATTCGGGCCGACGGCGCACCCGCCGAGCAGCAGCGCGCCTGCGACGAGGCCGCCGCGCAGCGAATGATGGACGATCAGGCGGGACATAGGCGATTCCCTATTCGACATCACAACGGTCATTGCAGACGGTGACGAAACAGCCAGGACGCGGCGCTCAGCGTGACCGCGGCGATCAGCGCCAGGGGCCACAGATCGGGCAGCAACAGCTTCAGGCCCGCGCCCTCCAGATACACCCGCTGGGCTATCTCGATAGCGTAGCGCAGGGGGTTGATTCGAGTGAAGTACTGCAGCGCACGCGGCATGTTCGCGATCGGCGTGGTCAGACCCGACAGCAGCGTGAACGGCATCAGCAGCACGAACGAATAGAGCATCGCCTGCTGCATCGAATAAGACAGTGCGGAGACTACCAGCCCGATGCCCACCGCGGCGAGCACGAACACGATAATTCCGCCGTAAAGGACAGCGAAGGATCCCTCGAACGGGATACGAAACCACAGCTGCGCCACCAGCAGCACACCGCTCGCCTGCGCCAGCCCGATCAGCATCGCCGGCAGCGCCTTGCCGGCCATGATCTCGACCGGCCGAAACGGCGTCACCAGGAGCTGATCGAACGTGCCCTGCTCACGCTCACGCGCCACCGACATCGCCGTGAGCAGCAGTGTCTGCAGCAGCGTCAGCGTGCCGATCAGGCCCGGGATCATGTCCCAGCGAGTCAGCAGGTTCGGGTTGTACCAGGCGCGTGTGCTGAGCCGCACCGGCGGGGCGCCCTGCCCGTGCGCGGCCTGCCAGCTGGCGTTGAACGAACCGATCACCGCCTGAGCGTAGCCGAGCGCGGTGCTCGCGGTGTTGGAGTTG
Organism: Pseudomonadota bacterium; assembly: GCA_021817875.1. Next base: position 1,583 of record JAKAFQ010000769.1, on the reverse strand, counting down.
CGTCCGTCGGCAATCAGCTGCACCGTGGCGGGATGCCCGGCTGCGAGCCGGCGCGAGAAATCCGGCGGCAGCTCGAGCGCGAGCAGCGCGCGCCGCGAGTCGATCGCGGCGCGCAGCGCCGGCTCGCTCGAAACCGTGGCAACGCGACGGAAGATGCCCGTGCCGTCGAACCGCGCGACCAGCGCGGTGGCCGCCTCACCCGCGCCACGCGACCACAGTACGTAGGGCACGCGGTTGAGGTCGTAGCTGGCCGCGTAGCCGAATACCAGCGTCTGCACCAGCACCGGCACCAACAGGCTGAGTCGCGTGCGCCGATCCTTGAGCACGGCGAGCAGCTCCTTGCGGGTGAGCGCAGCGATGCGCAGCAGCGCGGCGAGCATGACTCAGGCCAGCCTCTTGCGGGTGATGGCGCCAAGGACGAGCGCGATCACGGCCACCATGGCGAGCAGTGCGAGCGCGTTCGGCACGATGACCGACCAGATGTCCCCGGCGAGGAACGTGGTCTGCAGCAGCGCCACGAAATAACGCGCCGGCAGAACGTAGGTGAGCGCACGGATCGGCGCCGGCATGCTGCGCAGGTCGAACAGCAGCCCGGAGAGCATGAACGCCGGCATGAAGGTCGCGAGCAGAGTCACCTGGCTTGCCACCAGCTGGTTTTTCACCGCCGAGGAGATCAGCAGGCCGATGCCGACCGCCACCAGCATGTAGAGCATCGATCCGAGCAGCAGCACCGCGAGCGAACCACGCACCGGCACGTGAAACAGGAAGCGCCCGGCGAGCACGCACAGCACGAGCCCGACCATCCCAAGCGCGAAGTACGGCAGCGTCTTGCCGAGCAGGATCTCCGCAGCGCGCACCGGCGTGACGAACAACGCCTCGAACGTGCCGCGCTCCCACTCGCGGGCCACCACCATCGCGGTCAGAAACGCCCCGATCAGTGTCATGACCAGCACGATCAGCCCGGGCACGAGGAAATAGCGGCTGTCGTTCGCCTCGTTGAACCACAGCCGGCTCTGCACCCGCACCGGGCCGGCCAGCGCCGGTGCCTCGCGCGCCGCCCACGCCGTGACCACCCCGTTGACGTACGCCTCGATGATGCGCGCCGTGTTGGCATCGGTGCCCGAGACCACCAGCTGCACGACCGCCCCGCCGGCGCGCGCGCGGCGCGCGAACTGCTGTGGCACGGTGAGGATGCCGTCCACCCGGCGGGCGGCGAGCAGTGCCTCGGCGGCGCGCAGCGAGGCCACCGGGCGCGGCTGGAAATACGGCGAGAGCTGCAGCCCTCCGATCAACCCGCGCGCGAGCGCCGAGCCGTCCTGATCGAGCACGGCGAGCGGCACGTTCTTCACATCGAGTGACAGGCCGTAGCCGAACAGCAGGATCAGGATCACCGGCAGCACCACGCCCATGGCGATGCTCGCCGGGTCACGGATCATCTGCCGCCACTCCTTGCGCACCAGCGTGCGTACCCGGGCGAGACGCGCGTGCGCAGCGTCCGACACCTCGGCGCGCATGCGTCAGGCCGCCCCGGCGACGACCGCCGTCTCGGCGGCACGCGCCTGCTCGACCACGGCGATGAAGGC
>JAKAFQ010000768.1 GCA_021817875.1 Pseudomonadota bacterium | reverse complement strand
GACATTCTCCTCCTGCTTTTCCTTCGGCGCCCGCACGCTGAAGCCCAGCAACGGTATGCCCGCGTTGAGCGCGGACAGGCCCGCGATGAGGCCCGCCTGCGTGCCCGCACTGCCCGTCGCCTGCACGAGATGGTCGACCACCAGATCGCGGTCGTTCGCCTGGCCGAGTAACTCCAGCGCGCAGTTGACATAGCCGAGCGCACCCGTGGTGTTCGACCCGCCACCCGGAATCGCGTACGGCTTGCGCCCAGCCGCACGGAACCGCTCCGCGACACGCTCGAGCTCCTGGTTCATATCGAGCCCGCCTGGCCGCTTCTCTGCCGTGGCACCGTGCAGGAAGTCCAGCAGTACGTTGCCGTTGTAGTTGTAGTCGGGATCCTTCGAGCCGGTGCGGTCCTCGAGCAGGATGTGGCACGCCATGCCCAGCTTCGCCGCCGCGGCCGCTGTCTGCCTCGCGTGGTTCGACTGGGTGGCACCCTGCGTGATGACGAGGTCGGCGCCACGGGCCTGCGCCTCGGCCATCAGGAACTCGAGCTTGCGGGTCTTGTTGCCGCCGGTCGAAAGCCCCGTGCAATCGTCGCGCTTGATCCAGATCTCCGGCCCACCGAGCGCTTTGCTCAACCGCGGCAGCGGTTCGAGAGGGGTCGGCAGGTGCGCAAAATGCAGCCGAGGAAATCGTGAGATATGCATGGTCTTGTTGTCTCCCACCCGCTCTCGTCGTTTGTATGTACGATAGCGACTAAAATCGCGCTTGCAATGACCGATTTCGGCGTAAAACATGCACAAAACGCATGTTGTGAGGACCGCGATGAGGCTCGAATGGATGGAGGACATTCTCGCGATCCTGCGCGCAGGATCGCTCAGCGCGGCAGCGGAAATGCGCCACGTGAGCCAACCCGCCTTCTCGCGGCGCATCCGGCAGATCGAAGAACACGTCGGGGTTGATCTGCTGGACCGGTCGAGCCGCCCCGCGCGTCTGCGCCCTTCCATCCTCGCGCAGAGCCGGGTGCTGCAGGATCTGACCGAGCGCATGAATGAGCTCCTCTACGACCTGCGGCGGCACGACCAGCGCAACGCAAACCGGTTCGTGATCGCGAGTCAGCACGCCATCGCAACCACGATGGTGCCTCGCCTCATCGAGGTGCTCTCCACCGAAACCGACGTGAACGTGCACGTCCGCTCGGGCAACCGGGATGAATGCTTCGAGTTTCTTGTCCACCGTCGGGCGGATCTCCTGATCGTCTATCGAACGGTCCGCGAGATCGGTGCCGAGCCCGAGTCATTCCTCGAAGAGCGGTCGCTCGGACATGAAGACGTTGTTCCCGTCTTTGCGACTTCGGGCATGCCCAGCCTGCAGCGTCAGATCCACGACGGCGAACTCCCCCTGATCGTTTATCCGCCCGACGTGTTTTTCGGGGACGTGATGGACCACGAGTTATTGCCGAGCCTGCGTTCGCGCTTTCTTCTCCGCCCGAAGGCGGAGACCGCCCTGACGCTCACCGCGCTGCAACTCGCCATCGCGGGTGTCGGCGTCGCCTGGGTACCTATGTCGCTTGCAGCTCGCGAAATTGCTGCCGGTTTCCTCGCGCGCGTTCCGGGACCACTGACCCAGGTGACGATCTCGATGCACGCGATGCGGCTCGCGGGGCCTCATCCCACCTTGTCGGAGCGTGTTTGGTCCATGCTGGACCGGATCGCGTGCGAGTAGGACTGCCAGCATGACCACTGGCTGCCTCACGATGGGACAGGCGTTCGACCCGGCCCGCTAGAACGGCAACCCGACGTAGTTCTCGGCGAGCGAGGCCAGCGCCTTTTCCGACGAGAACAGGTAGGCGAGTTCGGTCTGTTGCAGCTTGTCCTCGTAGGCGGAGTTGGCGGGGAAGCGGTGCAGCGTCGTCGTCATCCACCAGGAAAACCGCTGCGCCTTCCACACCCGCGCCAGCGCCTTGCGCGAATAATCATCGAGCCCGGTGTCGTCGCCGCGCTGATAATGCGCGAGCATCGCGTGGTAGAGGTAATAGATGTCCGAGGCGGCGCTGTTCAGCCCGCGCGCGCCGGTGGGCGGCACGATGTGCGCGGCGTCGCCGGCGAGGAACAGCCGGCCGTGGCGCATCGGCTCCGCGACGTAGCTGCGCAGCGGCGCGATGCTCTTCTCGATCGAGGCTCCGGTCGCCAGCCGTGCCGCCACCTCCGCCGGCAGCCGTCGCCGTAGCTCCTCCCAGAACGCCTCGTCCGACCAGTCCTCGACACGGTCGGCCAGCGGCACCTGGATGTAGTAGCGGCTCAGCACCTGGGAGCGCAGCGAGCACAGCGCGAAGCCGCGCTCATGGCTCACGTAGATCAGCTCCGGCGAGACCGGCCTGGTGCGCGACAGCACGCCGAGCCAGCCGAACGGATAGACGCGCTCGTATTCGCGCAGCACGCCCGCGGGAATGGACTTGCGGCTCACGCCGTGGAACCCGTCGGCGCCGACCACGTAGTCGCAATCGACGCGCAACGTCTCGCCGTCGCGGCGGCAGGTGACGAAGGGGCGGTCGGAGGCGAGGTCGTGCAGCGCCACGTCCTCGGCCTCGAACACCGTCGGCGCGCCGGACTTCTCCCGCCCGTCGTAGAGGTCTCGCGTCAGCTCGGTCTGGCCGTAGACCATGACC
>JAKAFQ010000767.1 GCA_021817875.1 Pseudomonadota bacterium | reverse complement strand
AGGCGACGGCGGATCTCAATAAGGCGCACCGGGCGCTCGCGGCCGGGGAGAAGCGGCTCCGGGCCGCGCTGGAAACCGCGGTGCGCACGGCGCCGGCGGGGGCGGCGCTGGGCTTGCACGTTGAGATCGCCGACGCGATCCTCGCCAGCGTCGAGTCGCGGATCGCCGCGCTCCGCCGGTATCACGAGCTGGTGCGCGACGTGCTCGCCAAGGCGGCGCGGTGAGCCCGATGGGCTGCCCTCCGCTGCGAGCGGTGCGCTCGGTTGGAATGGGGGTGTCACTGGTGACGGTCACCAGTGAGGCGTCACTGTCGGAAACGATAGTGAGCGACCGCGAGATCGCGCGGCGGTGCGCGGTAGACCACGAGGTGGTGGGCCGCTTGCGCGCCTCACTGGCGGAAAACGCCAGTGACACCCCAGACCCGACCGAGCGCACCTACACCGACAAGCACGGGAAGGTGAGGCCGCTGCTCGAAGCCGAGGCGAGGGAGAGGCAGCTCTCCGGGCTCAGGAAAGGGACCAAATCCCCGTTAGCGACAGTCGTCGCCAACGGAGAGGTTGGCCTTCACAAAGCCAACGATCTCGCCGGCGCCACCGTCGGCGTGCGGGGCAAGGGCGCCGCACTCCTGACAGTGTGTCTGAGGGCCGCGCCGGAAATGGCGGTGGCGCCTGCATCCCCTGGCCCTCCGCTGTCACTTGTCTGTCTCTGGCGGGTCCAGGGGAGGCGAGTTGACCATTGAGGAGCAGGTGCTCGAGCAGGCGCGTGAGGCAGCCCGGGGGCTCTTCCCCATGAGAGCAAGGTTACTGTTCGATCCTCAGCAGCCGCCCGTCAACGAAGTACAACGCGCTCTTGCAGAACTGCCCGTAGCACAGGAGTGCCGTCGTGTTCCCCGGGTTGATTGATCGTCGAGTGCTGTCGGGATGACCCCACGCGGCGATGCACTGTTCTTCGGTGAAGCCCAGGTGGAGTTTCCCATCGGCGATCAGGCGGCAGTCCTCTCGGCTCCAGCCCCGATGATCCCGCCAGATGCCCCCGGCTGGCGTTTTCAGCCATGCCGCCTCCGCCGCTTGGCGCTCGCGGGCGGCCTCCGCCCTCTGTCTGGCGATGACCTCCCGGAGTTTCTCCTTGCGCCAGGCGGCGTCGCGCTGGCGCGCCTGCTCCCGGATGATCTCCGCCGCGGTCATGGTGGGTGCTGGCGTCGGCTTCGGCCCAGCCGTCCGGCCTGCCCAGCGGGCGATTGTCCCCACGCCCTTCACAAAGAGGACCAGGAAGATCGCGCTCCCGAGAAGCGTGATACAACCCTTGGATGCGCTAGACATCGCCATGACAACTCCGTTGAACTTGATGGTACACCCAACCGGATCGTGATAGGCAATCAAGCGACGCGGCGCAACTGCTTCCCAAGCCACACGATGGCAAGACCGGCCGGTCGGTAGTTGGCCTGTTTGATCCTTGACAATGGATTCCGTCGACCTTAGGCCTAGGCAGTCACTGCGCTCGTGGGCGGGGCTCGAGCAGCATTGAGTCCGAGCCGGTGAAGTTCTTCCCGTCAGGCCGGGTGAAGCTGACCTTCGCGGTGGTGACTTCGCGGTAGGGCCAGTCACGAAACTGGGTGAACGAAATTCGTCCGGTAGAGAAGGCCATGGTCCGGTGTTCGAACGCACCTACACCGATGTTGAGTTCCTCGAACTCAGCCGGAACGACGTCGCGCTCCAACCGATACAGGTCTCGCCACCCCTGGCTGATCGTGAGCACGAGATGGCCCTGCCCTCGCGTGATGTGAGTGTCAGCGGCCGCGAGCGCGAAGTAAACGAGCACCCCGTCATCGCCTTCGGCCTGCATATGGACCTTCGAAACATACTCCGGGGCATCGGGTCCAGGTTTCCAATTAGGGTCCAACCACGCGGGCGGTTTCGACGGGTGCAGGTCCACGTAGCGAATGGGCGCGTTCCCTTGGCGGTTGAGCTTGATCCTCGCGGCGACGGCGGCGAGCGAGTTGGGTGGAGGTTCCGGCGTTGGCTCCGTCTCGATGACTTCGCCATTCTGCTCGCGAAGCTGAAACGGGATCTTTCTGCCGTAGGTTTCGCTATTCGCTCCGGGCATCGGCGCCGTCATGCTCGCCACAGTTGGGCGCGGGGTCGGCGTCGGTGCCGCGGTCGCCGTTGCCGTGGGCGTGGCCGTGACGACCGCGGCGAAGATGAACATTGCGACCATGACCGCCTCCATGGGACGAAGTTGTTTCACGATAGATCATACCCCATCTGTTGCCCTCAGGTACGGTCGCACTCCTTGCGGTTGGGATCTACAAACAACTACACTTGACATTCATAATAGAGGGCGCTATATTGATTGTAAGGAGGCCGGATGACCAAAGACAGTGTGCTCGCAATGCTGAAGACGGAGCGTGACGAGGCGAGGTCAACGCAGATCACGGTACGGCTCGCCGTGGCCGAGAGGTCTCGCTTGGCGAAGGCTGCAGCGCGCCACAAGGTGAAGTCCGCGGCCCTCGCACGGACGCTGATCCTAGCCGGCCTCGACGACCTCGAGGCGAGGTAACGCCATGCTCACCGGCAAGGGCGTCGTCCTCTCCGCGGCGCTGGCGGCCACTTCGCCGGCGAAGGTGCACCAGGTGCTCGAGGCGGCCCGCGCGAA
>JAKAFQ010000766.1 GCA_021817875.1 Pseudomonadota bacterium | reverse complement strand
TCGGCTCGAGATCCAGGCTCTCGGCAGCGGCAATGAGCACGAATACACGCGAGAGCTGATCGCAGCCTCGCCCCCACCGGTCGGAGAGGAAACCAGAACGTGATCCCACAGGAACTCATCGCGCATGTCGACGAGAAGGCATGCCTCGAATTTCTTGCCACCATGGTGCGTCACAAGAGCCACACGCAGACGCCAGGCGAGCGGCAACTCGCGGCGTATATGGCAGAGCAAATGAAAAAGCTCGGCCTGGAAGCGGAACTCGCGCCATTCGAGGGGGAGCGCGTCAACGCCGTCGGACGCTGGCGCGGCCAGGGGAGCGGCAAGAGCCTGCTGTTCAACGGCCATCTCGACACCAACCCCGTGACCGAGGGCTGGACCGTCGATCCCTACGCCGGAAAGATCGACGACAAGTTCATCTATGGCATCGGCGTCTCCAACATGAAGGCGGGAGATGCGGCGTATTTTTGCGCGGTGAAGACGCTGATAGATGCCGGCGTGAAGCTCAAGGGCGATGTCATCCTGACCTTCGTCGTGGGCGAGCTGCAGGGCGGCGTCGGCACGCTCGCGCTGCTGAAACAAGGTCTGCGCGCCGACTACTTCGTCAATTCGGAACCCACGGACCTGCAGGCGCTGTCGATGCATGCGGCGGCCTTCACCTTCATCATCGAACTCATCGGCAACACACGCCATCTGTCCAAACGCGAGGAAGCGGTCGATGCAATCATGGCCGCCTGCGACCTCATTCCACGCCTCAATGCGATGACCTTCTCCGGCGCGCCGAGCGAGGAGCATCGCTCGATCAACCGTTGCCATGTCGGAGTGGTGCATGCGGCCCTCGGACGCGAGCTCGAGGAATGGCGCCCACCGCAGGTGGCGGACTATGCGCGCCTCAAGGGATCCTGCCGTTACGCACCCGGGCAGAACGAGACACAGGTGCTGGATGACATGCGCGCCGAACTCAGGGCACTAGAGGCGCGCTTCCCCGGCCTAAAGACCACGCTGACACCGGAGCACCTCAAGGGGCGCCCGATGATGCCGACCTTTGAGGTGCGACGCGATAGCCCGATCGTCCAAGCGATCAACCGCGCCTACAAAGCGGTTCGCGGGGTGGAGCAGCCAACCGGCGCCATCCGGCCGCCGGCCTATTACGGCACCGACGCGGCGCACCTGCAGCACGCGGGAATGGAGGGCATCGTCTGCGGTCCAGGCGGGCGCTACAACACCATGCCAGATGAGCGCGTGGATATCCCGGACTTCCTCGATATGATCCGCATCTACATGCTCACCATCCTTGAGATCTGCGGGGCGGCATGAGCGGCGACTTCTCACGGGAGGAATACCAGGAGCGTCTCGCGCGCCTGCGTGACGCCATGCGGAAGGCAGACGTCGTCGCGATGCTGATCGACGACGCGGAGATCCTCGCCTACTACACCGGTCACGAGCGTTCCGTCAGCTTCTACCGCGCCTGCATCGTTCCGCTCTGGGGCGAGCCACTGATGGTGCTGCGTTCCCTGGACGTCGCGCCATTCGAGGAAGCGTGTTGGTTCAAGGGGAATCTGGCCTATGCCGACACCGAGGATGCCGTCGGCGCGGTGGCGCGCGGCATCAGCCGCATGGGGCTGGGCGAAGCAGCGATTGGATTCGATTCCGGCAGCCACGCGATGAGTGTCGATGTCTACCAACGGCTGTGTGCCGCCCTGCCCAGCGTGCGCTTCGTTCCACTCCCCGGCCTGCCCTGGGAACTGCGGCTGCGCAAATCTCCTGCCGAGATCACCCTCACCCGCCGCGCCGCTGCGATAGCGGACACTGCCATGGCCGAGATCGCCGCGCACGCACACGCCGGCAGCACGGAGCGGGAATGGAGCGCCTATGCCGCACGCCGCTTTATCGAACTTGGCGGCACGCCAGGCCATGTCGGCCCGATCACAGTGGGGCGGGGCTGGGGCTTCTTGCACGGACATCTGCACGACACGCCCCTTCGGAAGGGCGACATCCTGCATCTTGAGCTCGTGCCACGTTTTCATGGCTACAGCGCCCGCCTGATGCGCCCAATCGCGATCGGCGGTGCCTCGGCTGTGCAGCGCGACGACGCTGCGACCTTGCTCGAGCTGCAGGATGCTCAGTTCGCCGCGATGCGCCCCGGCTCACGCGCCGCTGAGGTTGATGCCATCCTGCGTGAGGGTGTGCTCCGAGCAGGCCTACGAGAGCACTACGACAACATCACGGGTTACACGCTCGGCTACTACTCGCAACAACCGCTACGCTCGAGCGACTTCACGCGCGTCTTTCGTCCAGGCGCGGACTGGGCGCTCGAGGAGGGCATGATCTTCCATATGTACACGTCCGCACGCGGTCTCGCCTTCAGCGAAACGATGCTCGTGAAGCAAAGTGGCGTCGAGCGGCTAACAAAAATCGAGCGTAAAGTCTTCGAAACGCGCGAGAGCCGCTGATTACCCCGACGCGCTCCCCAAGAGCAGAGACGCGGCTATGGTCGTGACGGTAATTATCGCAAATGGAAGGACGGTCATCACGGATTGCGTAGGTTCCTTCGCATGAAAGGCAAACTAGAATCCCTCTCCATTCCCAAGCGCCATTGCGATGCCGTAGCAGAAGGTATCGAGCAGGTCGTCTTCGCGGTGGGAGCGCTTGTCGCCG
>JAKAFQ010000765.1 GCA_021817875.1 Pseudomonadota bacterium | reverse complement strand
CGAGGTCCGCCTCACGCCGCTCGAGTACCGGCTGCTCGAGTGCCTTGCGCGGCATCTCGGTGCGATCGTGACCCAGAATCAGCTGATCCGCGAGGTGTGGGGGCCGGAGCGACTCGGCGACTCGCGGGGGCTGCGCGTGTGCATCATGGGCCTGCGCGCCAAGATCGAGCCCGACCCGCGCAAGCCGCGCTACCTGATCACCGAAGCCGGCCTCGGCTATCGATTGCGCGCCGATGAGCCCTGAGGCCTAGGTCAGCGACACCACCAGCTTGGCGGAGTGGCTGCGCCAGTTGATGGGAATGACGAACGAGCGGCTGTCCGGCTTGTGCGGGATCTGCGGCTTGTCTCCGGTGAGCACGCTCGGCACCGAAATCACGAAGTCGTGGCCGAAATCCCGCCGCGCGTTGCCCGAGATGGTGTTGGCGACCTCGCCCACCAGGTCGAGCATGTTCTCGTGGCTGAAGTCGTTTTCCTGCATCTTCATCAGCAGCACCGTGAGCATGGCCCGCGGTGCGGTGAAATACACCACGCCCTGCCGTTTGCCCGAAACGGTGATGATGCCGGTGTAATCGTGCACCGTCGGCTCGCCCTCGAGAAGGTAGGGCGAGCCGATGGTCGCCGGCTGCTGGGCGGCCACCTCGAAATACCGGGTGGTGCCCTCGACGAAGGTCTTCAGTTCCTCTTCCCGCAGCATCTGCGCGCTCTGTGTTCTGCAGTCCGTGGTCAGGATATCAGCTCGGCGATGGCATCATTCAGCTGCCGGTCGGTGAATGGCTTGTGCAGGAAGCCGTTGGCTCCCTGCTCCATCGCCTGCACCGCGGTCGCCTTGTCGGTGAGCGCCGAGATGACCAGGATGCGCATGGCCGGCTTGAACTCGATCAGCCTGCCGATGCACTCGATGCCGTCCATCTGCGGCATGGTCAGGTCCATGGTGACGAGGTCCGGATCGGTCCGCCGGGCGAGATCGAGCGCCTGCATGCCGTTGCTGGCCGTGCCGACCACCACGATCTCCGCGAACTGCTGCGAGCGCTCGATGCGTCGCCGCATGATGTTCGAGTCATCCACGATCAGCAGGCGCACCGGCCGTGGGTCGCCGCCGCTGATGCCCTGCTCCATGCCCATTGCGGTCCGTCCGCGCCGACGCTCAGGCGACCGCCGGGGCCTGAACGGCCTGCGGCAGGGCGATCTTGAAGCGGGTGAAGCGGCCCGGGTGGGTGCTCACCCCGATCCGGCCACCGAGTCCGTACACGGTGCGCGCCACCACATCCATGCCGACGCCCCGCCCGGCATCCATCGAGACTTCCTCCCGGGTCGAGAAGCCGGGCCGGAAGATCAGCGCCAGGGCCGACCGGTCGTCGAGCGCCGCCGCCTGTTCCCCCGTCAGGATGTTCCGGCGTACCGCCGCCTGTTTCAGTGCTTCGGGCGACAGGCCGGCGCCATCGTCCTCGAAAACGAGTTCGTATCCGGCCGCCGAACAGTGAAAGTCCACGCGCACATCGCCGGCGTCGGCTTTGGCCCTGCTGCGGCGCAGCTCGCACGGCTCTATGCCGTGCACCGCGGAATTGCGCAGCATCTGGATGACGCAGTCCTTCACGGCGCCGAGATAGGCGGTCGGCACCTGCGCCAGGCCGGCGAGCGTGAGCCGGATCTGCTTGCCCTGGTCCTGCGCCAGCCTCGCGGACAGCTGCTGCAGCATCGTGGTGAGGTCGGCAGCCGCGTTGCCGGAAGGCGCGGCGCCCTGCGGCTCGAGCGGCTGCTGCGCGGCGCCCGCCGGCAGGTGCGGCAGGCTCAGGGTGGCCTCTGGCGCCGGATCGACCCTGAGCGCCATCATGCGCGCGGTCATTTCCCGCACCCCGCGCAGGTGCGCCAGCAGTTCATCGAGCTTGAGCACCACGGGCAGAAAGTCGTTGCCGGTCAGCTCCGGTTTGGCTTTCAGCTCGCTCACCATGTCTTCGAGGTGATGCACGCGCCGGGCGATGCTCATCACGTTCAGCGCCGAGGCTTCTCCCTTGATCGTGTGCAGTTCGCGCGCCAGGCCGGCGAGCTTGCGGCGGAACTCGGCATCGGCGCGCGCCGGCTCCCTCAGGATGGTGTTGACGTGTTTCAGTCCGGCGGCCGCGCTGTCGAGGAACGCGCTCACCTGCAGCGGGTCGGCCTGCAGCATGCCGAGCATCATGTCGAGCTGGGAATGGGCGTTTTCCTGGGCTTCCTGCAGCTCCCTGGCGAGCAGCACGCTCGAGGTGATGTCGCCGACGGCGCACAGGACGTGCTTGACGCCCTGTGGACCCGACACGCGATGGAATTCGAACTGCAGATAGCGCGTCTCCCTGCCGCCGCGCCCGTTGTCCATGCTGACTTCGAGCTGCCCCAGCGGGTTGATGCTCTTCATCAGGTTCTCGCGCGCCCGTTCGCCCCAGAGCAGCCGGATGTACTTCACGGCGGTGGCGAGCGTCCCGGCAGACACCCTGTCCCGCAGCAGCTCCTCGAAGGCGAGTCCCGCGAAATCGTTGCGTCCGAACAGGCGTGTCAGCGCTTCCGACCAGACCGCGCCGATCCGGTAGTCGGCATCGAGCAGAAAGAAACCTTCGCGCACGGTTTTCAGGATGTCGCGGGTCTGTTCCTGGGCTTCGCGCGCCGCCCGCTCCTGCCGGGTGCG
>JAKAFQ010000764.1 GCA_021817875.1 Pseudomonadota bacterium | reverse complement strand
CCATGCCGAGCTCCGCCAGCGGCCAACCGGAGGTCCGCTACGCCTCAGGTCTGGATTTGCTGCGCCAGACACCGCAGTTCATCGAAGAGGTGCGCGCCAAGCGGCTCGACGGCGAATTCGGCGGCGCCTACCGGTACCTCGAGACCCTCTACGGGGGGCACAACCCCTACATGGAATCCATCGAGCGCAATCTGGCCTTCCTGCGCCGGGTCCTGCGCAGCGAGAACTGGCGCCTGCTGCGGCGCCGCCCGCCGATCTTTGCCGCCACCGCCGACCCGATGTCCACCATGCGCGGCCTGATGGTGGGCTACCTGAAGCGCGTCTGGTCGAACGCTCGCTAGCCCGGCCCCGCCTCCCCTCGAGCCGGCGCCCACCGGCACCAGCGTTGACGCCCGCCCGGACGGACTCTATTCTCCAGCCATGACCCCCTATGCCTGGGCACCTGGGCATGGAGAGCGGCTCGAGCCGCCGGGTACCGCTGAGCCCGGCGCACCGGGGCAGACATCGACGGTCTGCGAGCGCGTCGATCCGATACGGTCACCCCTGAGGCCCTGGTCCCGCGACGGGGTTGTCCGGCGAGGGGAGGCGCGACGGTCCCTTTTTCAGGTCGAATTCGGCCAAGCGAGTCATCAGCGGTGAGCCGCACCTTCAGACATATCGGTCCTGCGCTCTGGGCCTTCGCAGCGACACTGTTCGTCGCCCTCGCCACGGGCGCGGTGGCGCTGTGGGGGCACTGGCCCGGCAGCTTGGCCGTGAGCGCAGCGGGTATCGTGGCGCTGCTCGGCAGCACGCTGCTCGCGGTGCGCAGCTGGCGCAACGCTCGCGCGCTGGACCAGGCCACCGATGCCCTCACGCGCAGCGCCCTGCGCATCGGCCAGGGCGATTACGCGCGTCCCGTCGAGGCGCACGGCGATGACTCGATGGGCGAGCTCGAGCAGGCCATGGAGCGGATGCGCGCGCGGCTGCGCCAGTCGACGATCAACAAGGACTACCTGCGCAGCATCCTCGACAGCATGACCGATGCGGTATTCCTCACCTCCCCCGACGGGGTGGTCAAGACCGCCAACGCGGCGGCCTGCAAGATGCTCGGCTTCGCCGAGGAGGAACTGCTCGGCCGCGGCATCGTCTCGCTGCTCGACCCGAGCGTGCGCGCGGACTTCGATCTGCTGCAGGCCGCCCAGGACACGCGCGAGACCGTGGTGCGCACGCGTGATGGCCAGACGATTCCGGTGTCGCTCGCCGGCTCGCGCGTCGAGACCGACGATCCGCAGTTCCAGGGCAACATCTTCGTCGCCCGCAACGTCACCGAGCGCAAGCGTGCCGAGCGGCGTATTCGCTATCTCGCCCGCTACGACACGCTCACCAAAGTCGCCAACCGCATGCAGTTCCAGCACCTGCTGCAGCAGACGATCGCGCGCGGACTGCGCAGCGGACGGACGGTGGCGTTGCTGTACCTCGACATGGACCGGTTCAAGGAGGTCAACGACACCTTCGGCCACGCCACCGGTGATCGGGTGCTGGAGGTGCTGGCCGAGCGGCTGATCCGCACCGTACCGCAGACGGCGATCCTCGGGCGGCTGGCTGGCGATGAGTTCGCGTTGTGCGTGCACGGACTGCCGGCGGAAACGGACAACCGGGTGCCGGTCGGACAGCTGGCGCGCACCATCCTCAACGAGGTGGCACGGGCCTTCCAGCTCAATCAGCAGGAGGTGTTCCTCACCGCCAGCATCGGCATCGCCTTCTGTCCGCGCGACGCGGAGAACGTCATCGACCTGATCCGCAACGCCGACGCGGCCATGTACCACGCCAAGCAGAACGGCGGTAACACCTTCACGTTCTACTCCCCGGAGATGAACGCCGCGGCAGTCGAGCGCCTGATCCTCAAGAGCAAGCTGCGCCGTTCGGTCGAGCGCGACGAGCTGGTCATCCGGTACCAGCCGAAAGTCGCGCTCGCCAGCGGACAGGTGGTGGGCGCCGAGGCGCTGCTGCGCTGGCGCCTGCCGGGCCACGGCGACATCCCGCCATCGCGCTTCATCCCCCTCGCCGAGGAAACCAATCTCATCCTGGACATCGGCGAGTGGGTGCTGAACCGGGTGTGCATGGACTACCGCCAGCTGAAGACCGCCGGCGGGGAGCCGGGCCGCATCTCTTTGAATCTCTCGCTGCGCCAGCTGCGCCAGGCGAGCTTCATCCTGCGCTGCCGCTCGGTGTTCCGCCGTCACGGCGTCTCGCCCACGGCGCTCGAGCTCGAGATCACCGAGACCACCCTCATGGCCGACAGCAAGAACACGCTGCGTCTGCTCGAGGAGCTGTACGCAATGGGACTGCACCTGTCGATCGATGATTTCGGCACGGGCTACTCCTCGCTCTCGGCGCTGCAGCAGTTTCCGATCGGGACGCTGAAGATCGACCAGTCCTTCGTGCGCGACGTCGAGCACAACGCCGGCAACGCGACCCTGGTGCGGACGATCATCGAGATGGGACACAGCCTCGGGATGATCGTGGTCGCCGAAGGCGTCGAGACCGCGAGCCAGCTGCAGTTCCTTGAGGAGAACGGCTGTGACCAGGCCCAGGGACGGCTTGCGCCAGCGAATGCCGTCGTCGCTCTCCAGGTAGCAGGTGACCTCTCCGGGATGGCCGTCGAACTGCTCGCCCGTGTACC
>JAKAFQ010000763.1 GCA_021817875.1 Pseudomonadota bacterium | reverse complement strand
CCGAGAGCAGCATCGACGGCACATGTGTGGCCTTGACGGCCATGACGATCTCACCCACCGTGCTCACCTCGCTTGACCCGCCCGTTCGCGGAGACTCGATGGACGGGCACCGCCCGCGGGCAGAGGCGGGACGGGCCATTAAATTAACATGTTAATAATAATCCCGGGGCGGACAGCCGTCAAGCCACCGTGAGCCGGCCCGGCAGTATGCACGGTCGGTCAGAGGCTTCCGAGAGTGCCCGGCTCAGAGCAGTTCCGGCTCACCGCAGTGGCTCAGGATATGGTCTCGGGCGGCATCGCGCAGGCGCACGGCCGCCGAGAACCGATCCTCGCCGGGCGCGCTGTCGAGAGGGCTGCCCACCGCGGCGCGGACCGGTCCCCAGCGCAGCAGCTTCTGGCCGTCTCTCAGCAGGAACCGTGTGCCGCGCAGCGCAACCGGCACGATCGGAACCCGGGCCGCGGCCGCCAGCTGGAAGGCCCCGAGGTGAAAGGGCCTCAGCCCGGTGAGGGAGGTGAACGTGCCTTCGGGAAAGACCACCAGGCGCTCGGCCGCCAGATCCAGCCCGGGGCGAACCCGCTCGATTTCCTGTTCGGGAGGCGCCGAGCGGTCGATGAACACCGTCCCCAACCTGCGCAGCCACGCTCCGAGCAGGGGCACCCGTGCGAGCTCGCTTTTCGCGACGAAGCGGTGCGGCGCACCCAACAGCGCCACCAGGAACACGCCGTCGACGTAGCTGGAATGATTCGCCACGACAATGTGAGGCCGGCCGAGCTCGAGGGCCGGCACGGCGCTGACCGCGAACGGGATACCGCAGGCGCGGATCACCCAGCGGGCCGCAACGTGGGTCACGTGCCAGGCGCGCCGCGGCGGCAACACCAATACCAGCAGGCCGGCGGGCACGGCGATCAGCGCGATGGCGAGCCAGGCGTATGAGCCATAGGCAATCCGCGCGACTCGACGCCGCAGGCTGCCGAGCGAAGGCAGCGCCGCGCGCACGGCCAGGCTCATTGCCTGCAGGATGGGATGCGCGCGGCGGTGCCCGAGCGTGCCCGCCAGATAGGCGGCCCGGGTCGCCGCCCGGCGCAGCTTGCCACTCGAAGTCTTGAGCACCGTATGGGCGCGGACCAGGATGATCTCGTCGGCAGGCTCGCCGAGAAGGTCGATGAGGCGCCGGTTGATGCGCGTCGTGAGATCCCTGCGCTGCCGCGGCTCGGTATACGCCGTCTCCGCCAGAAGGATGAGCCGCTCGGTGGCGCCCGAAGGGTCGCTGGCTCCGAATGCGACGACGCAGCCCTTGCGAATACCGTCCAACGCCCCTATGGCATGCTCGATCTCCTCCGGATAGAGATGACTGCCGCGCCGGATGATGATGTCCTTGGCGCGGCCGGTCACGAACAGCTCGCCGTCCGCGAGGTAACCCCGGTCTCCCGTATCGCGCCACTCGCCGTGACACAGACGGGCCGTGGCGGCCGCATCATGATAGTAACCGGGTGTCGCGGAGGGTCCGGCGAACTGCACGCCACCCTCGACCCGCTCGGGCTCCTCCGAGCCCTCAGGTCCCTGAATGCGCAGCCGGTATCCCGGCAATGGGCGCCCGCAGGAGACGAAGCGCAGCGCCTCCGCCTCGCCTTCGGGCGCGGGCAACGCCCGTCCCCTGAGGCTCATTTCACGCCGATCGATGCTGTCGATCCTCGGCCCGCGTCCGAGGGGCGAAAACGTGACGCCTAGGGCGGCTTCGGCCAGGCCGTACACCGGGGTCATCGCCTCCGGCCGGAACCCATACGGCCCGAAGCGCCGCGTGAACCGCTCCAGGGTCTCGGGCCGCACCGGCTCGGCCCCGTTGAATGCGGTCCGCCACGAGGACAGGTCCAGCCCGGTCAGTTCTTCGTCCCGGGTCCGGCTGACGCACAGCTCGTAACCGAAATTCGGTGAGGCGGAAAGCGTCGCCCGGTAGGCCTGGATCGTGCGCAGCCAGCGGCTCGGGCGCATCAGAAACGCCGTCGGCGGCATGAGCACGAACAGGCAGCCGAAGTACAGCGAGCCCAGCCAGGCGCCGATCAGGCCCATGTCATGGTACAGCGGCAGCCAGCTCACGAACGTGTCGGCCCCGGTGGGTCTGATCGCCCGGCCGATGGCCCGGATGTTGGCCAGAATGTCGGCATGTCTCAGCACCACGCCTTTCGGGTCTCCGGTGCTGCCCGAGGTGTACTGCAGAAGCGCGATGGCGTCGGCGCCGGGCCCGCGCCGCGCCGTCCAGGGACCGCTCTCGGCGGAAAAGTCCTCGAGCGCCAGCACGTGATCGAGGCCCGGCACCCTCGAGCCCAGCAGGCGGGCGACGGCCCTGGCCTGCGGAAACGTGATCAGCGCCGCGACCCCGGCGCTCGTCAGGATCCCGGCGTGCCGGCGCACATGCTCTTGCAGCTGCGACAGACGTGTCGGGGGATAGATGGGCACCGGGATGGCGCCTGCCAGCAGCACACCGAAGAACGCCTGCAGATAGCCGACCCCGGTCGGCAACATCAGCGCAACCCTCGAGCCTGCCTGCAGTCCGGCACGCGCCAGCCCACCGGCGACCCGGCGCGCACCCCGTTGCAGTCCGGCATAGGTCAGCTCAGTGGGAACATCATCCTCGAGCACGATGGCATGGACGGTGTCCGGCTG
>JAKAFQ010000095.1 GCA_021817875.1 Pseudomonadota bacterium | reverse complement strand
GGCCCGCAGCCCTACAGCTCGTTGCGCATTCCCGTCTACCAGCCCTCGCTAGAGTCGAGCGCCGCCGCGGCTTCTGGCCTGCGCCGGGCGCTCGACGCCCGTGGCGAACACGACACGCAGGTGGTCGTCTTCGCCGGCGATGGCGGCACCTATGACATCGGCTTCCAGTGCCTGTCCTCGGCAGCCGAGCGCAACGAGAACTTCATCTACTTCTGCCTCGACAACGAAGGCTACATGAATACCGGGGCGCAAAAGTCCTCCTCGACGCCGCATTTGGCGAGCACCGGTTCGACCCCTGCGGGCAAGACCTCGCGAAAGAAAAACTTCACCGAGATCATGGCGGCACACGAGGTGCCCTACGTGGCCACCGCGAGTGTCGGCTTCCTGCCCGACCTGATAAGCAAGGTCGAGAAGGCCAAGACAATGCACGGCACGCGAATCATCACGCTGCTCATTCCTTGTCTGGACGGCTGGGGGCTGCCCGACGATGCGGGCCTGACCGCCGCGCGTTATGCGGTCGAGAGCGGTGCGTTCCCGCTCTACGAAGTCGAGGACGGGCATACCTACACGCTCAACTACACGTCGAAGCGGCGCCCGATTCGCGAATACCTGGCCCTGCAACGTCGCTATCGGCATTTGAGTGTCGCCGACATCGAAACCTTGCAAGCCGAGATCGACGACGCCTGGGCGAGACTGACGCAGCGGGTCGAGGCGGGACAGCTAACCGGTGGCAACATGAGCACCACGAGCAATTCCCACGTGGCGAATTTGTAAACGTTGCGAAGGAACGCGGGGCCGTCGCTGTGTTCGTAAGCTCAAAATCGGTAAACGTACCGTTGATTCTCTACGACGCAGCAGTGTGAAACATTAGCGACGATGCGCATCGCGCACTGCAATATATTGTGGGTACATTGACACCATTGCCGATTCCGGCGCCACTGACGAAGGCCTCGGCAACCAAGTGATCGTGCCGCCCCGGCTTACATCGTCAAAGCCCGAGCGCATTGAACGTCGAATGCGCTTAGGCGGAATGCTCGGCTTCTACCAACGAGCGGTGACGTGATTGCGTCGGAGCGTTTGAACAGAACGGGATAACGTAATAGTCGGGGAGGGGAACATGAATCCGAAAGTACGGTATGCCGTGACTGCCGTTCTTGGTGGCGCGTCTATCGGCGTGTTGACGATGCAACCCGCGCAGCGTGTTTTTGCAGCCTCCGCTGACAGTCCTTCGCATGCGGTAACCGCACGGCCGATGCCGCCTCGTCCGCGAGCGGCTCACAGTGCTCCCGGCGCACTGGCCGAAGTCGTGGTTACCGCCACTCGCCGCAGCGAGAGCGTGCAGAACGTACCAATCACGATGCAAGCGCTCGATAGCAGGATGATGCAGCAATTGCATATCACCTCATTTGAGGACTACATCCGGATGCTCCCGAACCTGACCTCAGCGGACAACGGACCTGGTCAGAATGAGATATTCATGCGCGGCGCAAGCGCGGGTTCTCAAGCGACTCAAGCGAGCGGAATCATCGGTCTGTGGCCCAACGTGGCCGTCTACCTGGATGACCAGTCGGTTCAACTGCCGAATCAGAACCTCGATATCTACATGGTCGACATGAACCGCATCGAGGTCCTCGAGGGCCCGCAAGGGACATTGTTCGGGTCCGGGGCCGAGGCAGGCGCTATCCGCTACATTACCAACAAGCCCAAACTAGACCGGATCGAAGGGAATTTCACCGGCGATTACGGCGTGACGGCGCATGGCGATCCGAACACCGCCGTGACCGGCGTTCTCAACCTGCCGATCATCTCCAGGCATCTCGCGATGCGACTTGTAGCCTATACGGATCGGCAAGGCGGCTACATTGACAATGTCTACGGCACGTTCACCCGCAAGAATACCGACGTGGGCATCCATTACGCGAATTATCCGGCTGTCAACGGACAATGTCCTGATGGCCTGCCAAACAACGGATATTGCGCACCTCCCGGCAGTCCCGTCGCCAACAACACCGGTCTCGTCGCCAACAACATTAATCCGGTCACTTACCAAGGTGGCCGAGTCGAAGCGCTATATCGCATAAACGACGACTGGAATGTACTTCTCACGCAAATGTACCAGAGCCTCGACGCCGAGGGCGTGTTCTACCAGTATCCAACCGCGCCGGACGGGGGGAATCTGGCGCCGTTGCAAGTGACATTGTTCACACCTGCATATCATCGGGAGAAGGACTCCATTACGGCATGGAAGGTCAATGGAAAACTGGGGGATCTCCACGCAATCTATACTGGTGGCTATCTCACTCGAAACGTCCAGAACGAGGTCGATTACACCAATTACGCGCGCGGGGTCTATGGCGACTACTACCAATGCTATGGTCCCGGATCCGGCGGGAATGGCAACTTGTCTTCGACATGTTTTTCGCCGCTGGAGCCGCTGACATCCAATCAGCAAAACCAGCATTGGCAACACGAGGTGCGTTTGCAGACGCCGGAGAGTTGGCGGCTCCGGGGCATACTTGGGGCATTCTACGAAGACAATATCGTCTACGATCAAACCTACTTTTTGAATGAGTCCGTACCGGCGTGCACGTCCAACGGAGCGCCGGGAACGCCGGGTAATAGCGGCTGCTTCGCCACCGTAGGAACGTTTCCTGGCACGACCGTTAGAAATCCGGGTGTGCAAAATAAGTACACGACCTTTTTCGACGATGCGAAGCGAGAGGAACGGCAGATCGCCGAATACGCGTCTCTCAGTTTTGATTTGACCCCACATATCACCTTGACGGCGGGCGCCAGGCACTTCGTTTTTTTAAATAGCCTCGCCGGCGTCGTGCAGACCGCCTTCGGATGTTTCCAGGCCGGCGTGCCCGCGGGTGGATGCCACGATCCGGCGTATTCGACCAATTTGGACGCGCAGAACCTGCGGGATACCGAACAGGGGTGGCGCTACCAGACAAACCTTTCATGGCGCGTTGAGCCGACGCTATTCGGCCATCCACAGCACATCTTGACCTATTTCACGTTCTCGCAAGGTTTCCGCCCTGGAGGATTCAATCAGAACGGCGGCAGTTTGCATGGGTATGGTCCGGATGGTCAGCCCCAATTCGCGATCCCAGAGTCTTATAAGCCGGACACGCTGACCAACTACGAGATCGGTTGGAAGACAAACTGGCACTTGATGCACCGATATTTTCAATGGAACACCTCTTTCTATCGGGAGGATTGGAATAACGTCCAGATTTCGTTCTTTGATCCCGGGTTTACCGGCACGGCGTTCTTCAATGACAATGGCCAGAATTTCCGGATCAATGGCGTCGAGACATCTCTTGCCGCACAGATCATGCACGGACTCACGTTCCGCGGTGCCGCAGCATGGAACAGCAGCAAGCAGTTGAACTCCCCTGTGATCATCGACAATAACCCGGCGAGCGCGAACTACGGGCACCCGATCACTGAGATTTGTCCACAGGGACCGACGAATTGCACACCATTGCCGAATCCGTTCGGGCCGCTTGGTTCGCCGGCCGCCAATTCACCGCCGATTCACTTCACGCTCATGCTCCGCTACGAGTTCCCTTTGAACGCGCCCGCGACGATGCCGCTTTTGAATGGCGCGACCGCGCACGTGCAATTCGGCGCCGAACATCAAGGACATTCGTTCACACAGGCTGGATCCAACCCGCCGTTTTTACCCGGGGAAACCATCGACACCGGCAGGGCGCGTTTCGAGGATCCGGCGTATACGATCTACGATGCCTCTATCGGCATTTCGCGAGACCGTTGGTCAGTCACCGCCTACGGGCAGAATCTGGCCAACTCGAATGCGGCGGTCTTCACGAGTACGGCTCAGTTCATCGTCGCCCAAACACCTCTTCGCCCTCGCGTAATCGGTGTTCGATTCGGTTACCGATTCCATTAAGTTGCATGCGTCGGGCGTTGGGGGGATTGGCGTGAATTTCAGACCTCGATTGATGATTGCGGCGGTTGTGATGGGCTGCCAGTTGCTCACGGTCGCGTCCGGGAGTGTACGAGTGCCAGGTCGGAGGTCCGTGGGCGTCAAAATGGCACGGACCGGTTGGGTGGACTCGGCGCGCTTGGCGAACGCGAACCAGACACCACAAGATTGGTTCACGGACGGTCGTGATCGGGACGGCACTTACTTCTCGCCCCTGGAATCGATCAACGCGGGCGACGTGAAGCGGCTGGGCTTTGCGTGGCAATTCGATCTCGGCACGCACAGGGGCCAGGAAGCGACGCCGGTCGTCGTCGACGGAGTGATGTACACATCCGGCGAACGCGGCTACGTCTATGCGCTCGATGCCGCGACCGGCCGGCTGATATGGCGCTTCGATCCGCACGTGATCCTGCAGGCGATGCGCAATCCATGCTGCGACATGGTGAACCGCGGGGTCGCCGTGTGGAGAGGGCGGGTCTACGCGGTGTCCGTCGATGGGGTGCTGCACGCACTCGATGCGGCGACGGGCCGCGAGATCTGGCGTGCGGATACGATCGTGGACCACTCGTTGCCGTACTCCAGCACCGGGGCTCCGATCGTCGCCGGGAAATTCATCGTCGTCGGCAATAGCGGCTCCGACATGGGCAAGCGGGGCGTGCGCGGTTACGTTTCGGCTTACGATCGTCGCACCGGTGCGTTTGCATGGCGGTTCTACACGGTACCGCCGCCGCCGGGACAACCCCTCGAAGGCCGGGCGATGAAACTCGCCGCCAAGACCTGGCAATTGAAGCCGGGTGAGCCTTATCAAGGAGGCGGAACGGTTTGGGATGGCATTTCGTACGATCCGAAACTCGGCCTGGTGTATTTCGGAACCGCGAACGCGGCGCCATACGACTTGCGCAAGCTCGGGCCCGCCCAGGGCGATGCGCTCTTTGCCGCGAGCATCGTCGCCGTGCATGCTGCGAACGGTCGCCTTGCGTGGTACTACCAGGAAACCCCGCATGACAGCTGGGACTTCGATGCCACGCAAAAAATGATACTCGCAGACCTGCCGATCGACGGCAAGCGTCGTGCGGTTTTGATGCAGGCGTCGAAGAACGGGTTCTTCTACATACTCGATCGTCGGACGGGAAGACTGCTGTCGGCGAACGCCTACACTTACGTCAACTGGGCGTCGCGAGTGGATCTGAAGACGGGACGCCCGGTGTTCACCGGGCAGGCCGACTGGTGGAAAGGGCCGCGCAACGTTTACCCCTCCTGGGCCGGCGGTCATACCTGGAACCCGATGTCATATAGCCTGGACACTCATTACGTCTACATCCCGACCATCGAGGCGCCGAACGTCTGGGTCGACATGGCGAGCAACGGCGGACGCGTCAGGTACATCGACGGCTTCTTCACGGTCAATGGCATCACGCCGGACGACACCTATTCGCCGAAGAGCCTGAGACCCTTGTTCGGACCGCTACCGGGGCGTAGAGCGCTGCGGGATCACAGGTCAGCCGGCGATGTACGTGAGGTTCTGCGAGCCTGGGACCCGGTCACGGGGAAGGTCGTCTGGCAGCACACCACCTCTTCCGGCGAGCGTGGATACGATGGAGGGGTGTTGTCCACCGGCGGCGACCTCGTGATCCAGGGGCGAGGATCCGGACAGCTATGGGTCTATGCCGCTGACAGCGGGAAGGTGCTGAAAGTCATCCGAACCGGCAGCCACATCATGGCCGCCCCGATGACCTACGCGGTGAATGGCGTCCAGTACGTGGCGGTGCAAGCGGGTTATGGAGGCGCTGGCATCACCGTGGGTCCGGTGCCACCGAGCAGCGCGGCTTTCAGATATCACAATGAAAATCGCATCCTGGCCTTCAAACTCGGCGGGGGTCCGGTTCCGCGTCCCCCGCGTCGTGCACCGACGGTAATGGCGAAGCCCCCCGTGGAAACGGCTCCCCGGGCGACGATTCGCAAGGGTGAGGTGCTCTTCGTGCAGGAGTGCTCACGTTGTCACGTGTTCGGTGTCAGCGTGACCCCGGACCTGCGGACGATGCCACTGCGCAAGGAATCGTTCTTGGACGACGTCGTGCTCAAAGGAATGCTCGCACAGGGCGGGATGGAGAAATTCGACGACTTGCTGACCGAGTCGGACGTGCGGGCGATCCGCGCCTATCTGATCGATCAAGCGTGGCAAGCCTATCGACAGCAGCATCCGGTCGCCCGCAAATGACCGCTCGTCAGGACCAAGGCGTTGACGTCGGGATGGGCGCTGGCGGTGGCGTGATGCCTGGCGGGAGTCCGGTCCCGGAACTCGCCCGTTCCCTCCGGCCGCGTCACGTGACGATGATCAGCATCGGCGGCATCATCGGCGCGGGCCTCTTCGTGGGCAGCAGCGTGGCCATCGCCGCGACCGGACCTCTCGTGATCGTGAGTTATGCGCTCACCGGCTTGCTGGTATTGATCGTCATGCGGTGCCTGGGCGAGATGGCCGTCTCGCGGCCGGACATCCGTTCGTTCACTGATTTTGCACGGGCGGGCTTTGGCCACTGGGCGGGCTTTACCGTGGGCTGGCTTTACTGGTACTTCTGGGTCATCGTGATTCCGGTCGAGGCGATTGCCGGCGCGATCATCCTGCAGCAGTGGTTCCCAGCGGTACCAACGCTTGCCATCGGCTTCGGACTGATGGCGATGATGACGGCGGTCAACCTGATGTCGACCCGCTCGTATGGAGAATTCGAGTTTTGGTTCGCCTCGATCAAGGTCGCCGCAATCATCGTATTCATCGCGCTTTGCGCGTCGTTCCTGTTCGGCGCGATGGGCCCGCATCAAGGCACCTTGCAAATGTGGGCGGATCACGGCGGTTTGTTTCCAAAAGGTCCGCTCGCGATCGTCAGCGCGATCACCACGGTGTTCTTCTCGATGATGGGCGCCGAAATCGCCACCATTGCCGCCGTCGAGTCGCCGGATCCCGCGGGTGCGGTGGCGAAGATGGTCTCGGCCGTGGTCTGGCGAATTCTGATGTTCTACCTGGGCTCCATCGCGCTGATCGTCAGCATCGTGCCATGGGACAAGGTGCCGTCCGGCGTTTCGCCGTTCGTGATCGCATTGAGCGACATCAAAATCCCATATGCGGCGCCGATCATGAGCGCCATCATATTGACCGCCGTCCTCTCTTGCCTCAATTCTTCGTTTTACGTCGTCTCACGGGTCTTGTTCGTATTGGCCGCCCACGGCGATGCGCCTCGTGCCCTCGTCAAGCTCAACGCGCGGCACGTGCCCGCACGAGCCGTGCTCATCGGCAGCGTCGCGGGCGCCCTCGGAATCATCGCTCATGATCTCGCGCCATCCGCGGTGTTCGCGTTCCTGGTGAACGCCTCGGGAGCACTGATCGTCGTCATCTACATGGTGATATGCGCAGCGCAGATCCGGTTGAGATATGCGCGCGAGCGGGCGGGTTTGGGACTGCCGCCACTGCGGATATGGCTCTTTCCGTGGACGAGTTATGGAGCGATAGCCGCCATGGCATTGGTGCTGCTCGCGATGGCCTCGAACGAGGCCATGGCCAGTGAGTTCTGGGCGAGCACGGTCTCCATTGTCCTGGCGCTCATCGCGTTCTTCGTCTTTCGTCGCAAAGTGCCGGCTGTGGCCAAGATGGACCCGCGACAGTGAGGCACCACCATTGATCCTTGCGATTAGAACGGGAGGGCGTGCGCCGGGCGACGACGGCTCGAGCGGCCCAGGCGCCGCTGCCTGAAAAGTGCTCCGCCCACAGAGGCTCCGTCATCCGGGTGAGATCCCATCGTCCGTACGATGGTCGGAGCCGCGCGTTCAGGACTATGATGACCGGCGCTACCGGGACGCGTCCCGTCATCGTTTCTGACCACTGCCGGCGAGGATCGACATGAATCACTCCATGCTTGCCAATACCGCGGCGACCCTGATGACCACCGGCAAGGGGCTGCTGGCGGCTGATGAATCGAGCGCCACGGCGGATAGACGTTTCAAGGCGATCGGCGTCGAGTCCACCGCGGCGAATCGACGCGCCTATAGGAACCTGCTG
The DNA here is from genome assembly GCA_021817875.1 of Pseudomonadota bacterium. The sequence goes on along the minus strand of JAKAFQ010000095.1, from coordinate 3,079 downwards.
TTCACCACGCCCAATATAGAGCGGTTCATCTCCGGCGTGATCCTGTTCGACGAGACGATCCGCCAGGCGGCCGATGGCGGGGTGCCGTTTGCCGACTACCTGGCCGGCAAAGGCATCGTTCCCGGCATCAAGGTGGACGGGGGCGCGAAGGACTTGGCCCTGTGCCCGGGGGAAAAGGTGACCGAGGGGCTCGATGGTCTGCGCGAGCGTCTCGCCGATTACTTCAAGCTTGGCGCACGCTTCGCGAAGTGGCGGGCCGTCATCACGATCGGTCGGAACATCCCGACGCGCACCTGCCTCGAGGCCAATGCGCATGCACTCTCCCGCTATGCCGCGCTGTGCCAGGAAGCATCGATCCTGCCGATCATCGAGCCCGAGGTGCTGCTCGACGGCGATCACACGATCGAACGCTGCGAGGAAGTGACCGAAATGACCTTGCGTGCGACCTATCGCGCCCTCGCGATGCATCGGGTCAGCGTAGAGCATGTGATCCTCAAGGCGAGCATGGTGTTATCCGGCAAGGACTGCGCGCGCACGGCGGGCGTCGAAGAGGTCGCCGAACGCACCGTGCGGGTGCTCAAGCGCACCGTGCCCGCGGCGCAGCCGGGCGTCGTCTTCTTGTCGGGAGGACAGTCGGACTTGGATGCGACCGCTCACCTCAACGCAATGGCGGCGATGAAGGGCTTGCCATGGCCGCTGAGCTTTTCATATTCGCGTGCGCTGCAAAATCCGGCACTCGAGACCTGGAAGGGTCGCGCAGAGCAGGTGCGATCGGCGCAGATCGCCTTTCATCATCGCGCGCACATGAACGCGCTCGCCTCCATGGGCAAATGGCACCCCGAACTCGAGGTCGGGCGAGGCTAGCGAGGATGGACGGACGGGCGGTCCGCGCGAGGTGATCGGTACCATGTTGTGGCTGATCTCGATCTTCAGACATGTCGGTCTCCCGTTGATCTTCCTGCTGATCCTCGTGGAGCAGATCGGCTTGCCGCTGCCGGGATACACGCTTCTCATCGTCGCTGGCTCCTGGTCCGTGGCGGGAGGCGCGTCCGCGGCGCAGATCACCGCCGTCGCCGTAGTCGCATCGCTGATCGCCGACTTGGGCTGGTATGCCGCGGGTCAGCGATTCGGAAGCCGTGTCTTGCGCACGATGTGCAAGTTGTCGTTGGAGCCGGACTCGTGCGTGCATGACACGGAACGGGTATTCACAAGGTTCGGTACCCGCACGTTGTTGATCGCAAAGTTCCTGCCGGGCCTGGGAGCGGTGACCACGGCCATGTCCGGGGTCGTCGGAGCCGCCGTGACGGACTTTGTCGTCTACGACACGATCGGGGCGACGCTTTGGGCCGGCTCGGGGGTGCTGCTTGGAGAGACCTTTCACGACGCCGTGGACGCCGTCTTCACCGAGTTGGGCGCTCTCGGCCGGGATGGACTCTGGGTCCTGCTCGCGATGCTCGGGGCGTTCCTGGCGATCAAGGTTTGGCGCCGCCATCTGTTCTTCCGGCAGCTGCGCATGAGTCGCATATCGGTCGAGGAGTTGGCGCACATGGTTGCGACGGGACGACCGCCGATGATCGTCGACGCGCGTGCACCAACGAGCCGGCAGAGGGACGGAATCATCCCCGGCGCAATACCGGTCGAGGCGCTGCTCGCGGAGAGCGATCCCGGGGCTTCGACGGGCGAAGTCGTCGTGTATTGCGCTTGTCCGAGCGAAGCCAGCGCGGCGCGCATCGCGAAACAGCTGCTCGCGCGTGGCTTCAAGCCCGTGCGGCCGTTGCAGGGCGGCATTCACGCCTGGCTCGACGCGGGGCACGCAGTCAGCACTCTGTGAGTGTGCTCCGGCATCCGCAGCGGATGTTCATTGCCCGGCGTGCGGGCGGCACGGGGCTCCTGGAGCTTGATTTCGGCTGCTGGGAGGGGATCCCGTGGGACTCGATACCTCACGACGCGATCGATCGATGGGCGCTGGATCCGATGAACGAGCCGGCGGGCGGCGGTGAACGCTTGTGCGACTTGTGGCCGCGAATTTCGAGCTTTCATCGCGAGGTGATATCGGCCGCCGCCGGTACGACCGCGATTCGCATGCAGTCTTCGTGACGGATGCCACGGACGCCACGATCATCGTCGACCCGCCGCACAAACCAAAAAGTAGCGAGTTTGCGCGGCAATTATTGGCCGAGCGTGTCCCGGGCCTGGGGGGGCGTTTGACGATCAGGAGTGAAATCCCGGAGGCCAAGGGGTTGGCGAGCTCATCCGCCGACCTGGTCGCAACGTATCGGGCGCTCGTGGACGCGGTTCCGTGTCTGCGGATGACCGCGGATGAAGTCGCCCGCGCCATGTGCTGCGTGGAGCCGAGCGATGCGGCGATGTACGAGGCGCATGTCGCGTTTGCCCATCGCAGCGGCGGATGGGTCCGCATCCTCGGCCATCTGCCGCCGGCACGGATCGCTGCGGTGGACACTGGCGGCAGCGTGGACTCCGTGAGTTTCAATCAGCGTCTTGCGGAGTTCACGCCCGAGGATTGGCGGGAATATACCGTGTTGCTCGAAAGGCTCGGGGTGGCATTCGCAGCGAGACGACTCGCTGACGTTGGCGCCGTCGCAACGCGCAGCGCCGAGCTCGCGCAGGAGCGCAATCCGCTGCCGATGTTCGCCGAGCTGCGGGAAATCGCGGCGTGGAGCGGTGCCTCGGGCGTGATCGTCACGCATAGCGGTACGATGGCGGGGCTCCTCGTGGATTGCCGGCAACCGCGGGTTCTCGCCATGGTGATGGGTGCCCTGGCGCCACTCGGATTGCCGATGGCAATTCACGAGATTGGTCGAACCGATCTTCCTCCTTGACGTCCGCTCACTCTCTTCGGCACACTGGTCGGTGTTGTCAGGTGCTCGGCTGCGGTCACGCGGCCGGGTGAAACGGGAAACCGGTGACGCCCTCGAGGCCATTCCGGTACTGCCCCCGCAACGGTAAGCGAGTCGAGCCGGATCCGACAGGTCACTGTGCGCTGCGCACGGGAAGACGATCCGGCAGGAACGATTCCACTCGCGAGTCCGGAGACCGGCCCGACGACGTAGCGGCATGC
>JAKAFQ010000762.1 GCA_021817875.1 Pseudomonadota bacterium | reverse complement strand
GAGCATGGCGTCCCGCGCCTTGCCCGAATCCGGCCAACGGCTGAGCACGGAGCGGAAGGCCTGCTCGGCCTTGGGGTAGTCCTGGTTGACGAGATGCGCCTCGCCCAGCCAGTACGCGGCGTTCGGCGCCAGCGGGCTCTTGGGGTAGCTCTTGAGGAACCCCTTGAAGCCGCTGATGGCCACGGAGTAACTGCCCGCCTTCAGCGCATCGAAGGCCTGGGCGTAGACCGACTGCTCGGTGGGACTCACCCCCGGCAGTGCCGCAGGCGCTGAGGCGGCGCTCGCGACGCCTGAGCCCGCGGGGCCGGCGCTGCCGCCCGCCGGGCCTGCGCCGGCAGCGGCGCCACCTTGCTGCGCCGCGGCGATGCGCTTCTCGAGGTCGGCGTAGAGCGTGCGCTGCCGCGCCTCGAGCTGACGGTTAGACCGCCGCAGGCTGTCGACCTGGCCCTGCAGATCCCGGATCTGCGCCTGCAGGCTGTTCTGCTGCTCGGCAAGCTGCACCAGACTGCCGTTCGAGACGAAGTGCTCGAGCCTCGAGACCCGCGTGTCGAGGTTGTCGAGCCGCACCTGCGTCGGATCGGGGCCGGATGCGCAGCCGGCGAGCAGCACGAGGAGCGCCGCCGCCGCACTCAGAGAGCGAAGGGAACCCATAGGCGAACTCCTGAGGCCGTCTGCCTCACTGCGGCGGCTGCATGGGCGTCAGATAGACGATATCCACGCGCCGGTTCTTGGCCCAGGCAACCGGGTTGTTGGCCGGATCCACGGGGCGCTCCATGCCATAGCTCACCACCGTGATCTGATTCGGCGACACACCCTGCAGCAGCATCGCCTGGCGGACCGATTCGGCGCGACGCATGCCGAGCCCGATGTTGTACTCGGGTGAGCCGCGATCGTCGGTGTTGCCCTCGAGGCGCACCCGCGCGGCCGGATGATCCACCAGGTACTTGGCATGCGCGGCGACGATTTCGATCCCCCTGCCCTGGATCACCGCGCTGTCGAAGGCGAAGTGCACGGTACGGTCGGCGAGCAGGCCCTGCAGCGGCCCCGGAACGGACTGCTGGCTGCCGAGCGATCCCTCGTTGGCGTTGGCGCCACCGGCCGCGCCGGCGGACTCCGCGCCGGAGCCTGCGCCGACGGCCGACTGCGAGGCGGCGGGTTTGACGGGCTTGCTGGCACAGGCGGCGAGACCCAGCACTGCGGCCAGCGATATCACGGCGAGGATACGGCGCATCGAGCAACTCCTATATCAGTATGGGCCGGCACCGCGCCGGCCGTTGTTGAGCGTCAGGCGGGCCATCGGACCCGCATGTCTGGAACACTGTCCGATTCACACCTCAGTTCGGCGGAAACGGTCCCCAGGCCGGGGCCTGCACCGCCCCGTGAGTGGGCTTCAACGTGAGCCCCGTCAGCCCATCGAGCGAGATGGTGGCGAGGGAGCCCGGATCGCCCTGCATCGAGCGCCGGGCGTAGATGAGTGGGGCGCCGTTCGGCGCGAAGCTCGGCGAGCTGTCGAGCGGTCCGTGCGTCAGCACCTTGAACTGCCCGGTGGCGAGGTTCTGGACGGCGATGGCATAACCGCCGTCGACGCCGGTCACCATGGCCAGCCACTTGCCGTCGGGCGAGACATTCGGTCCCGCGTTGTAGTTGTCCGTGAAGGTGATGCGCTGCGGGAGGCTTCCGGGCTGGACGCCGATGCGGTAGATCTGCGGCTGCCCGGCGCGGTCCGACGTGAAATAGATCGACTGCCCGTCCGGGGCCCAGGCCGGCTCGGTATTGATCGCCGGCGTATGGGTGATGCGGGTGAGCTGATGGGACCCGAGGTTGAGGACATAGATCTGCGGATAGCCGCTGACGCCGCTCAGGGTCAGCGCGAGGCGCTTGCCATGGGGCGAGAACGCCGGTGCACCGTTCTCCCCCGCCTGCGCCGACACCCGGTAACGCTGCCCGGTGCGCACTCGCTGCACATACACGGCCGACAGGTGGCTTTCGAAGGAGACGTACGCCAGCCATTTCCCATCCGGCGACCACGCCGGGGACATGAGCGGAAAACGCGACTGCAGGATCAGGTGCTGATTGTAACCGTCGGCATCCGCCACCACCAACTGGAAGCGCTGGGCGGCACCCTGCCCGACCACAGCCACGTAGGCGATACGGGTATCGAAAGCCCCACGGATGCCGGTGATCGCCTGATAGATGGCATCGCTGATGCGGTGCGCGGCGTTGCGCAGCGCCGAGGGCGGTCCGGTGAAGCGCTTGCGCACCACGCTCTGCCCGGTGAGCACGTTCAGCAGGTTGAAATCCACGGCGAGTCCATTGCCGGCCGGCTTGATCCTGCCCACCACCAGGTAATCGCTCCCCGTCGCCTTCCAGGCGGGAAACTGCACCTGCGCCGCATGGGCGGGCTTCGCCGGCAGCTGCGCCTCGGGTAACGCGCTGAAGCGCCCGCTGCCGGTGAGGTCATGTTGAATGACGGCCGCCACGTCGGTGCCCGCCGAGGCCGGCTCGGCAAACGGTACGACGGCGATCGGCACCGGGTGGGTGACGCCTGAGGTGATCTGGACCGTCAGTTGGGCGTGGGCGGGCACGGCGAGCCAGGGCACGAGCAGCACCCCGATCAGGCTCGCGCGCGCAAGGGATATCGATGCCGGTTTCATCCTGTCTCCGATCAGGT
>JAKAFQ010000761.1 GCA_021817875.1 Pseudomonadota bacterium | reverse complement strand
CCAGCGCCGTGCCGTGACGGCACACAGGTCCGCGAACGCCGCATGCCCGGTGGCGGCGGCGTAATCGCGCGCCAGGAGCAGCGCGAAGGCGGTATTCGAATGCACGCCGGCGCGGATCGGATAGGTGGCGAGCGGCAGAAACGCCTCGAAGCGGCGTACGAACGCCGCGGCGAGCGGCGCGAGGCGAGCGGCCCACACTCGACCCTCGGTGCTGTCGTGGCGGTGCAGCTCGCCTGCGAGCATCAACAGCCATGCCCAGCCGTAGGGCCGCTCGAACCCGCGCGCGGCGGCGGGCTCCAGGTAGGCGAGCTCCCCGGCGACCTTCGCTGCGGTGAACTGCGCATCGAGCAGCGCACGGATCTGGCCTGCGACCTCGAGCTGCGGGAAGCGCCGGTACAGCCGCGCGAGCAGCCAGTGCGCGTGCACGCAGGAGTGCCAGTCGAAGCTGCCGAAGAAGATCGGGTGCAGCTCGCGCGGGGAACGCACGTCCGAAGGTCCCGTGAGCACGTGATCGAGCTTGTTGGGGTATTCGCGCGTTGCATGGCCGAGTGCGATGCGTGCAAAGCGCTCGGCGAGTTCGATCGTGAGGGTCGGGGTCATGCCAGGTCCTGGGTCAGAAGCGGAACACGAGCACATACATCAGCGCGACGTTGCAGGCGAGCAGCGCGATCGCGGTCGGAATCTGCACTTTGATCACCGCGTTGCGGTCGGGGAGCTCGAGCAGCACCGCCGGCACGATGTTGAAGTTGGCCGCCATCGGCGTCACCAGCGTGCCGCAGAACCCCGAGAGCATCCCGATCGCGCCCATTACCGCCGGGTCGCCGCCAAAGCGCTGCACGATCAACGGCACTCCGATGGCCGCGGTCATGACCGGGAAGGCGGCGAAGGCATTGCCCATCACCGTGGTGAACAGCGCCATCCCCACGCAGTAGACGAACACCGCGACGAACGGTTGGCCGAGCGGCAGCCAGGTCGTGGCGATGTGCCCGACGGCCGTACCGACGCCGGCCAGGGCGAACACGGCGCCGAGCGAGGCGAGCAGCTGCGGCAGGATGAGCGCCCACCCCATCATGTCCGCGAGCCGGCGCCCTTCGTCGAGCGCGGCGTGCGGCGGCGCCTGGGCCTGCCACAGCGCCACGATGAGGGCCACGACGATGCCGAGCGCGAGCGCGATGAGCGTCACGTCCCGGGGGTCGGCGAGTGGGGCCCCGGCGATGCGGATGCGCCCCAGCGTGAGAGTCCCCAGCACGGCGATGAGGGGGATGAGCAGCGCCGGCACGAACAGCGCGTTGCCACGCTGCGCGGCGCGGCGGGCACGCTCCGCGCCCGTCGAGCGCTCCTTCGAGCCGCGCCCCATGGCGCCCGTGCCGCCGATCAGGATCAGCGCCACGACGAGCACGCCGTTGGCCACTGCTCCGATCCGCGAACCGAGCAGGAAGCTCACGGCCACCAGCGCCCAGAACGCCCCGTTGCCGAAACGCCGCGCATTGCTGCGGTCGCGCACGCTGTACAGCGCGAAGCCGGCGAACATGACGCCGGCGAGCGCGTACACGTCCTGCAAGCCGATCAGGATCGCTCCTCGCGCGCCATGCGCCGCAACTTCGCATCGAGTCGCCACAGCCGCGCCCCGTGGATCGCGAAGGCCAGCAGGGCCGTCGGAATGGCCCACATCGAGAGGCGAAACGGCGCGATGTCATAGCCGCTTTGGGCGAGAAAGCCCTTGATCAGCAGAATCGAGGCGATGGCGATAAAGATGTCCTCGCCAAAGAACGCCCCGACGTTGTCGGCGCTCGCCGCGTAGGCGCGCACCAGGTGGCGCATGCGCTCGGAGAGGGCCCCGAGGCGGCTCTCGGCGGCCCCCTCGGCCATCGGCGCCACAATGGGGCGCACCATCTGCGCCGGCCCACCGAGGGAAGTCAGACCGAGCGCGGCGGTGATCTGGCGCAGCGCGAGGTAAGTGAGAATGATCCGCCCGGCGGTCGCCGCGCGCATCCGACCGATCACGGTGCGGGCCCGCTCGCGCAGCCCCTCGTGCTCGAGCAGGCCGATGACCGGCAGGATCAGCCAGATGAGCGTGACGTAGCGCGTCCCGTTGTAGGCACGACCGAGCGCCGCGAGCAGGTGCAGCGGCGCGATGCCGGCGGCAACCCCCGCCGTGAAGGCCGTGACCAGAATGACGAGGAGCGGGTTCAGGCCGGCGGCAAAGCCGAGCACCAGCACGAGGATCGCGAGCAGCGGCCAGAGATTCATGGCGGCGCGCCGAAGCCGCCGCCGCCGGGCGTCAGGATCGTGAGCTCATCGCCCGCGCCGAGCGCGAAACTCGCGGTCGCCCCGATCGGCTCGAGCGTCCCGTCGGCGCGGCGGATGTGCCCGGCACCGCCCGCCGCGCTCTGCCCACCTGCAAGCCCGAAGGGGCGTACTCGCCGGTGATTGGCCAGCAGCGCCCCGGCAAGCGGCGCGCGGAACTCGAGCCGCCGCACCACCCCGTCGCCTCCCCGGTGGCGGCCCGCACCGCCGGAGCCGCGCCGGATCGAGAACTCGCGCAGCAGCACCGGAAAGCGCCCCTCGAGGATCTCTGGGTCGGTGAGCCGCGAGTTGGTCATGTGTGTCTGCACCGCGTCGCATCCCTCGAAGTCCGCTCCGGCCCCCGCCCCGCCGGCGATGGTCTCGTAGTACT
>JAKAFQ010000760.1 GCA_021817875.1 Pseudomonadota bacterium | reverse complement strand
GCCATGGGTCACGATGTCGTGTTGACGCCGACCGAAAATTGACCCACCTACGGCGATAGTGCCGATCCAAATTTGACCCGGGTGTTCAACCTACCCTGCCTCTTTTTTGAGCAGGGGAGAAGGAGTGATCACCATGGTCATGATTGGCAAGGTCAAGCGGATGTATTTCCGCGAGAAGAAGTCTGTTCGGGAGATCGTGCGGCTGACGAGTTTGTCGCGCAACACGGTGCGCAAGTGGCTCAAGACGCCGGTGCTGGAGGAGCCCAGATACCGGCGCAGCGAGGCGCCGGGCAAGCTCACGCCGTTCCATGAAGCGATCAAGCAAGCGCTCAAGGTCGACGCGCACCGCCCGCGGCATGAGCGGCGCACGGCGCGCGCGCTGCACGCGCAGATCAAGGCCGAGGGCTACGCCGGCAGCTACAGCCGCGTCACCGACTTCGTGCGCGCGTGGCGCCAGGGCGAAGGTCAGTCCATCTCCGCCAAGGCCTTCGTGCCGCTGGCCTTTGAGCTCGGCGAGGCATTCCAGTTCGACTGGAGCGAAGAGGGCCTGGTCGTGGGCGGCATTTACTACCGCATGCAGGTCTCGCACCTGAAGCTGTGCGCCTCGCGGGCTTTCTGGCTCGTGGCCTACCCCAGCCAGGGCCACGAGATGCTGTTCGATGCGCACACCCGGTCGTTCGCAGCCATGGGCGGCATTGCCCGGCGCGGCATTTACGACAACATGAAGACTGCGGTCGACAAGGTCAGGAAGGGCAAGGGCCGCACCGTTAACAAGCGCTTTGCCGTGATGTGCGCGCACTACCTGTTCGACGCCGACTTCTGCAACGTCGCTTCGGGCTGGGAGAAGGGAGTGGTCGAGAAGAACGTGCAGGACAGCAGGCGGCGGATCTGGATCGAGGCGAACAAGGTGAAGTTCGGCAGCTTCACCGAACTCAACGCCTGGCTGGGCGACCGCTGCCGGGCGCTGTGGGACGAGGTGCGCCACCCCGAGCACGAGCAGTTCAGCGTGGCCGAGATGCTCGACAACGAGCGACCGCACCTCATGCCCATGCCCGCGCCATTCGACGGCTACGTGGAGAGCCCGGCGCGGGTCAGCAGCACCTGCCTGGTGGTCGTGGCGCGCAACCGCTACTCGGTGCCATGCGAGCTGGCCGGGCAGGCCGTCAGCACCCGGCTGTACCCGGGCAAGATCGTCATCGTGGCCGACGATGCGGTGGTGGCCAGCCACGAGCGGCTGAGTGACCGGGGCCAGACCAAGTACGACTGGCAGCACTACATCCCGCTGGTGCAGCGCAAGCCCGGCGCCTTGCGCAACGGGGCGCCCTTCGCCGACATGCCCGAGCCTCTGCAGCAGTTGCGCCGGGCTCTCTTGCGCGACCCGGGCGGCGACCGCGTGATGGCGCAGGTGCTGGCCATCGTGCCGACTGCGGGACTTGACGCCGTACTGGTGGCGGTGGAACTTGCGCTGGAGGGCACGCGACGCGGACGCGTCAGCGTCGAGCACGTCCTCAATGTGCTGGCGCGTCTGAACGCCGCGCCGGCGCCGGAGAGCGCGACCACGGCGCTGCAGGTCTCGACGCTACCGCTGGCCAACACCGAGCGCTACGACAGCCTGCGCACCGGAACCGTCACCATCACCACCGAGGAGGCCGACCATGCGTGAGCTTGCCGTCGAACTCAAGCAGTTGCGCATGCACGGCATGGCAGGCGCCTGGGCCGATCTGGTCGAGCAAGGGGGCAGTGCCGCCTTGGAGAGCTCGCGCTGGTTGCTCGAACACCTGCTGCAGGCCGAGACCACGGACCGCGCCATGCGCTCGGTGAGCCATCAGATGCATGCCGCGAAGTTCCCGGTGCACCGCGACCTGGCGGGCTTCGACTTCGAGGGCTCACCGGTGGACCGCAAACTCATCCACACGCTGACTGAGATGGCGTTCACTGACGCCGCGCAGAACGTCGTGCTCGTCGGCGGACCTGGCACGGGCAAGACCCACCTGGCCACGGCCATCGGCGTGTCGGGCATCACCCGGCACGGCAAGCGGGTGCGGTTCTACTCGACGGTGGACCTGGTCAACGCGCTGGAGCAGGAGAAGACCCAAGGCAAGGCCGGACGCATCGCGCTGAGCTTGCTGCGCATGGACATCGTCATCCTGGATGAGCTGGGCTACCTGCCGTTCAGCCAGGCCGGTGGGGCGTTGCTGTTCCATCTGCTGAGCAGGCTGTACGAGCACACCAGCGTGATGATCACGACCAACCTGGACTTCGCCGAGTGGTCGAGCGTGTTCGGCGACGCGAAGATGACGACGGCTTTGCTGGACCGGCTCACGCATCACTGCCACATCGTCGAGACCGGCAACGAGAGCTACCGGTTCTTGCACAGCACGGCGGTGGCCAAGAAGCGCATCAAGGCTCGCGAGCAGGCGCGTCGAGCCGACAAGCAGCCGCCAGCCGAGGCCGACATCTGAGCGAGCGCCGCGCGGGGGAGTCCGTTACGGCCTACGGCCTTCACAGACTCCCCCGCGCGAACAGCGATGCATCTGGGAGGGCAACGAAACAGCCATAGACCTACACTTATCCACAGCCGGCCGTCACGCGGTCGGCATCCATCCCCGGGTCAATATTGGATCGGCGCGGTGGGTCAGATTTAGATCGGCGCCGACAACCGAGAGCTTCAAGGTGT
>JAKAFQ010000759.1 GCA_021817875.1 Pseudomonadota bacterium | reverse complement strand
TCCCGCATCATGCAGCAGCTGCCGCGGCCGGAGGTCGCCTACCTCGCGGCGCTGTTCCACGACATCGCCAAGGGGCGCGGCGGCGATCACTCCGAGCTCGGCGCGGTGGACGCCGAGGCGTTCTGCCTCGAGCAGGGGCTCTCGCCCTACGATGCGCGCCTGGTGGCCTGGCTGGTCCGCCACCACCTCACGCTCTCGATCACCGCACAGAAGCAGGACATCAGCGACCCGCAGGTGATCAACGCCTTCGCGCACACCGTCGGGGATGAGGCGCACCTCGATTATCTCTACGTGCTCACCTGCGCCGACGTGCGCGCCACGAACCCGAAGCTGTGGAATTCCTGGAAGGCCTCGCTGTTCGAGGACTTCTACCAGCGCGTGCGCCGCGCACTGCGCCGCGGGCTCGAGTCGCCCGTCGACCAGGAGCAGCTGGTGAGCGAGACGCGCGAGGCGGCGCGGCGGCTGATGGTCGAGCGCGGCGTCGCCCGCACCGACATCGAGCGGGTCTGGGAGCGCTTCTCGGACACGTATTTCCTGCAGCACTCCCCGGAGGAGGTCGCCTGGCACCTGCGACTGCTGGCCGACCGCGATCCACACTCGCAGGAGCCGCTGGTCGCGCTCGATCTGCACAGCGTGCGCGGCACCACCGCCGTGCTCATTTACACCCGCGCGCGCGAGCACGGCTTCGCCCGCTCGACCGCGGTGCTCGATCAGCTCGGACTCGACATTCTCGATGCGCGCATCACCCCGACGGGCGATGGCTTCAGCCTCGACCTGTATCACGTGCTCGAGAGTGACGGCACGCCGATCGAGGATGGCGATCGGCGTCAGGAGATCGAGGAGGCGCTGTGGCGCTCGCTGCGCGAGCCGCAGGCCACCGTGGCCGTGCATCGGCGCGTGCCCCGTCAGGTGCGCATGTTCCACACGCCCACCCAGATCGCCATCAGCCCCGATGAGCGCAACGGCCGCTCGGTGCTCGAGCTGATCGCCGGGGACCGCCCCGGTCTGCTCTGCGACGTCGGCAAGGTGCTCACCGGCGAGCACCTGATGCTGCACGCCGCGCGCATCATGACGGTCGGGGAGCGGGCCGAGGACGTCTTCTACATCACCGATCTTGACGGCCGTGCGCTCAGTGAGGAGCGCGCCGGGCGTCTGCGCGAGATGCTGAACCAGACGCTCAAGCAGCGCGCTGCCGCCTGAGCCCACTCCGGAGTGACGATGAATCCGCGACTCGAGCGGCTGCACGCGTATCCCTTCGCCCGACTCGCCCGGCTCACCGCCGGGGCGAGCCCGCCGCCTGCGCTGAAGCCGATCGGCCTGTCGATCGGGGAGCCACGGCACACACCGCCCGCAGCGCTGATCGAGGCGTTGCGCGCCGCGGCCCACCGGCTCGACACCTACCCGAGCACCGCCGGACTGCCCGAGCTGCGCGCCGCCTGCGCCGCCTGGCTCGAGCGGCGCTTCGCGCTGCGTGCCGGCAGCGTCGATCCGGCCACCATGGTGCTGCCGGTAAACGGCACGCGCGAGGCGCTGTTTGCGTTCGTGCAGGCCGCGGTCGATGACCGGCACGAGCCGCTGGTGGCGATGCCGAACCCGTTCTATCAGATCTACGAGGGCGCCGCGGTGCTCGCCGGGGCGCGCCCCTACCTGCTCGAGACCGGCGCACAGAACGACTTCACGCCCGATCTGGCGGCGGTGCCCGAGAGCGTGTGGCGGCGCTGTCAGGTGCTGATGCTGTGCAGCCCGGGCAACCCCACCGGCAAGGTGCTCGGGCCCCAGACCCTGCGCCTCGCGCTCGAGCTCGCCGAGCGGCACGATTTCATCGTCGCCGCCGATGAGTGCTACAGCGAGATCTATCTCGATGCGGCGCGCCCGCCGCCCGGACTGCTCGGTGTGGCGCAGGCCGCTGGCGCGCAGCACTTCGAGCGCTGCATCGTGTTTCACAGCCTCTCGAAGCGCTCGAGCGCACCGGGGCTGCGCTCGGGGTTCGTGTGCGGGGATCCGGCGATCATCGAGCGGCTGCTGCTCTATCGCACCTACCACGGCTGCGCGATGCCGGTGCCGACCCAGCTGGCGAGCATTGCCGCCTGGGCTGACGAGGCGCACGTGCAGCACAGCCGGCGGTTGTATCAGGAGAAATTCGAGCGGGTGCTGCCGATCCTGGCGCCCGTCCTGCCGGTGGCCCGGCCCGAGGGGGCGTTTTACCTCTGGAGCGAGGTCGGCGCGGATCGGGACGATGAGCGCTTCACCCGCGAACTGTATGCCACAGAGGCCGTGACCGTGCTGCCCGGCAGCTACCTCGGTCGCAGCGGCCCCAACGGCAACCCCGGCGCCGGCCGCGTGCGCATCTCGCTGGTGGCGAGCGTTGCCGATTGCATCGAGGCCGCTGAACGGATCCGTCACTACGTCGAGAACCGCAACCCATGACACACGCGACGCTGCAAAGCGCCATCGAGTCGGCATTCGAGGCCCGCGCCACACTCGCCCCGGGGCGCATCCCGGCAGGCCTCAGCGCCCAGATTGAAGCCTGTATCGAGCTGCTCGACAGCGGCCGTGCCCGGGTCGCCGAGCGCCAGGGGGATCGCTGGGTGGTCAACGAGTGGCTGAAGAAGGCGGTGCTGCTGTATTTCCGCACCCGCGAGAACGCGGTGTTCGATGCGGGCTTCACGCGCTTTTATG
>JAKAFQ010000758.1 GCA_021817875.1 Pseudomonadota bacterium | reverse complement strand
GCGCGACCGCGCGGAGCACGTCTGCTCCTTCTCCTGGGATTCGGAAGCCGTGTTGGGTCCGAAGGAACAGCACCTTGCTCCAAGTCTCATACCCGGCGCTGTCGAGCCGGCCTCCTCCGAGGATTTTCACGAGGATCCGCCCATACGCCGGGAACCGGAGGCACAACTCCGCGTGCGCATCCTGCTGAATTTTGCTCCCCAGAACGCGCTCTCGGCCATTGTGCGTCCCGTGGACACCGGGGCCATGATCTCGATCCTCCGCGGTTTGAGCCACGATCCGCGGATTGCCCGATTCTCTCTCGTCGCCTTTAACATGCAGGAGCAGAAGGTGATCTACCAGCAGGACGATTCAAGCCGGATCGATTTCCCGGCGCTCGGCCGCGCACTCCAGTCGATCCACCTGGGAACCGTCGCGGTGAATCAACTCGCGGCGAAGCACTCCGACACCGATTTCCTCGCCTCGCTCCTGCAACAGCAAGTCGCGCCGGGCCCCCAGACGCCGGACGCCATGATCATCGCCGGACCGAAAGTCATGCTTGACGCCGACGTTCCCGCCTCTACGCTCAAAGCCGCCGCGACGGCCGGGTTCCCGATTTTTTATTTGAACTATAATCGCGACCCGCAGTCGATCCCCTGGCGCGACACAATCAGCAAAGCTGTCAGGAGCTTACGTGGCAGCGAGTACACCATCACGGAGCCCCGGGACCTCTACACGGCCGTAAACGACATTGTCAGCCGTGTCGTAAAATCAAGGAACGAGCGGTCGGCTTCATCCATCTCTACTCGATAGAGGGTCTGCACGCAGTTATGAGGACAATGAGGGTCATCCCGATGATCTTGTTGCTGGTGGCCGGGTCAGTGGGTCTGGCTTCCGCCCAGGGTCCGGGGAGCACGTACTCCCATAGCTTGGCGCCTTACGTTCCTTCACCCGAACCCATCGTGGATCGCATGCTGGAAATCGCAAACCTCAAACCCGGTGAGGTATTGTACGATCTCGGCTGCGGCGATGGCCGGGTCCTGATTGCGGCGGTTCAGAAGTATCACGCGAAAGCCGTCGGAGTCGAACTCAACCCGAAGATTTACAAGCGTGCTCAGGATCGCATCAATCTCCTCGGCCTCCAGAACCACATCCAACTGATCCACGGAGACCTTCTCGACGTCGACTTGAGCGACGCCGACGTTGTCACCTTGTACCTCATGCGCTCCTCCAACGAGGGCCTTCGTCCCCGGCTGGAAAAGTTCCTGAGGCCGGGTGCGCGCGTGGTCGCTCACGACTACCCCGTGCCGGGTTGGAAGCCGAACCGTGTCGAAGAAGCCGAAACCGACTCGCATGTCCACACGGTGTACCTCTATGTCATGCCGCCGGTGAAGATGCAAGCACGTTAGCGGCCATTGCCCCACCGCCCGCCAGGGTGTTGAAAATCTCTTTAAGTAACTTAGAATCATAGACTTGGCTTATATAATCCGGATCGGCTTGCTTCACAAGCCTGTGACTTGCGTGCGATACTGTGGTTAGGAATCTTGGCACAAGCCGTACAGCAGGTGTCGCGTGAGACGGCCACGGCGAACGTGGCGACGCCGGATGTTGTACGCACGGACCGAATGAAGAGCAAGAGCATGTCGCAGTTGGGCGAGGCGATCGCCCGGTACCACCGACTCCTGGAATCCGAGCCGTACCGCGATCTGGGCTGGGCGCACGCGCTGCAGGAGACGATGAAGCAGCAGAAGTTGTCGCTCGGTGGCCGTCCCGTGTCACCCGTCCTGCGCCCGCATTTTCTGACCCAGCGCCAATACACGTCTCTTTCGAGCACCTGCGAGACGCTGTCAGCGGCCATTGACCGGCTTGAGCGCGCCGCGCTTTCGAACCCTGGTCTGCTGTCCCGCATGCAGCTTCTGCCGGCGGAGAAGATGCTGGCCGCCGTAGACCCCGGCTACCCGTATCTTGCCGTGACGAGCCTCTTCGGCACTCACTTGGACAACGGCACCATGCGCTTCGCCGAGTACAGCTCAGAGACTCCCGTAGGGGTCGCCTTTGCTGGTCAGGTTTCCGACCTGTTCTATGATGCGCCGCCGGTGCGCGAGTTCCGGAAGAAGTACAAGCTTTCGAAACTCGGGGGAGCGAAGCCCCTGCTTTCAGCGCTCCTCAAGGCTTACAAGGAGTGGGGCGGCACAAAGAAACCGCAGATAGGAATTCTCGAGTTTCGGCAGCCGTTCCAGACATCTGAGTCGACCGAGAATTACTTGCTCGCCGAGTTCTTCCGCACTCAAGGTTATGAAGCGGTAGTCGCCAGCGCCGACCAACTTGACTACCGCAACGGCGTCCTGTCCCGCGAGGGATTCGCCATCGACCTGGTTTTCCGGCGCCTGCGCGTTCAGGAGTTCCTGGTGCGCTTTGACCTTGCCCATCCGCTGCTGCGCGCCTACCGCGAAGGCGCAGCCTGCTTCGTAAATAACTTCCGCTCGGAGATCGCTCAGAAACGGTCAATTTTCGATCTGCTGACCGATGAAACGATCACCGCTTCGTTTCCGGCGGCTGAGCGCCGCATCATCCGCGAGTTCATTCCCTGGACCCGCGTAGTTTCCGCTTCGAAAACGACCTATCAGGGCGAAAGCGTCGACCTGCCGGACTTCATTTTGAAGAATCAGGCGAAGCTGGTGCTGCGCCCGAACGACGACACG
>JAKAFQ010000757.1 GCA_021817875.1 Pseudomonadota bacterium | reverse complement strand
GGAGCAGACAGTCAGCAGCCGCTTCACGGATGGGGCCTCCATCAGCAGTTTTTCTTCGACTGACTCACGGGTCAGCCGGCTTTGACAGGCCTCCAGTATGCCACGGAGCAGGCCGCAGTCCGTTCGCCGGCTGCGCCGCTGCGGCAGGCCGTGCGCGGCGCGGGACGAAGTGCGGCGCGAGCGTCGGACCGTGGCCGGTCCGCCACAGCGGCGGAGCAGCGATCACGCGCCGAGCGGCGCAGGACCGCTCACATCGCGGGAATCCCGCCGGCGCGATCCGCGCCAGACCGCTGCGACCACCGGCCCGGCAGGGATTCGTCCGGGCCGCGGGACCCGGCCGATTACGGTGTCAGCGCCGCACCGGACACCACGCCCGGAAGGCCGTAGCCGGCCATGGTCTGATTGAACCGGGCCACTGCGCTGCGCAGGAAGTGGTCGTACCCGGCGAGCGCGCCGCGATACCGCCGGTCCAACACCGCCTGTTGCCGCAAAGTCGCCGCATCCACGCGGTCGTCGGCACCTTCCAGCAGGCTGTCGAGCACCAGCAGGTGCTCGTGGATCCGATCCGGCACGCGCAGCGTCGATTCCTCGGCCCCGGCGCCGCTCGTGATCCGCCGCTTCACCCTGCGGCTCGCGTTCGTGAGCGTGCGGATGGCGGCGGCGGCGGCCGTCGCATCCGGCGACCCGCGCAACGCCTCCTGCAACGTCTTCAGTTGTGCCCCGATGGCGTGCAACCGGTTGAGCGCCCGATCGAGCTGAGAGATCTCGTGCAGCACCGCCTCGGTCGTCCGGTAGCGCTGCGTCATGTCCGCGACGCTCGCGTGCGAGGCCGGATCGTTGCGCACGCTGAAGCTCTCAGAGGCGCTGTGCCCGCCGATGCTCAGCGTCGCCGTGTAGGTCCCGGGCGGCAGCAGGGCACCCGCCTTCGGCCCGCGGTTGAACTTCGGCGCCGACCGCCAGCGTACCGGGCCGTCGGCGCGCAGGTCCCAGTAGATGCGGTGCAGCCCTGCCTCAGCCGGCACCCAGGGCACCCTGCCCCGCTTTGCCTCTGCGGCGGACTTCAGCGCCTGCCGGACCGCGCTCTGTGCCGCCGGCGTCATCACTTGCGGCTTGCCCGCGTGAAATCCCTCCAGGGTGCGCACGACCTGACCAGCGGAGTTGCGGATCAGCAGCTCGCCGGGCTGCGGCAGCGTCTTCGCCAGGTAGTAGCTGATCGCCGCGCCATAGGGTGGATTGCGACCGTAGAATGCGCTGTCGCCCATCCACTCGGTCTGCGACCAGGGCCAGAAACGCAGCGTCTGCACCGGCTTGAACAGCCTCAGCGATGCATGCGCGACCCGCGCATTCCAGTGCTGAAAAGGCGTCAGGTCATCGAGAATCCACAATCCCCGCCCATGCGTGCCGACCACCAGGGAGTCCGCCTGCCGATCGAGCGCCAGATCGTAGACGGCGGCATCCGGCAGACCGAGCCCGAACAGGTACCAGGTCCGGCCCGCATTCCACGACACGTACAGGCCGTTTTCGAGCCCCGCGTAGTACAGGTTCGGATCATGCAGATCGCGGCGCACCACATGCGCATAGACGTCCTTCGGCAGATTGCCGCTGATCGAGCTCCAGTGTGCGCCGTAATCCTCGGTGCGATACAGATAGGGCGTGAAATCGCCGCTGAAGTGCCGGTCCACCGCGATCAGCGCGTTGCCGGGGTCGCCCGGCGAGACGTCGATCGACTCCACCCGCCCCCATGGCGGCAGATGCGGGATGTGCGCCGTCACATTGGTCCAGTGCCGGCCGCCGTCGCGGCTCAGCTGCACCAGTCCGTCGTCGGTCCCGACCCAGATGACCTTCGGATCGGACGGCGCCACCGTGATCGTCAGGATCGCGTCATAGTATTCCGAGCCCGAGTTGTCCTGGATCACCGGCCCCCCGGAGGGTCCCTGTCTGGACTTGTCGTCGCGGGTCAGATCCGGACTGATGAGCCGCCAGGTGCGCCCCCTGTCGGTGCTCTTGAACAGCCGGTTCGCGCCCGCGTACAGCACCCTGGGATCGTCCGGGGAGACCGCGAAGCCGGCTTCCCAGGCGAAGCGGTAGCGCAGCGCGGCGGCCCCGCGGCCGGTGTAATCGCCCGGATACGGCTCGATGTCGTGGATCTGCTGCGCGGCGCGGTCATAGACGAAGTACGCGCCGTTCTGCCCGCTGTTGTAGATCAGGTTCGGGTCGTCCGCGGCCGGCATGGCGTAGATGCCGTCATCACCGTTGAATCCGAACCAGGCGCGGTCGGGAATACCGCTCGGATCCTTGCTGAAAGCCGGTCCGCACCAGGAGTTGTTGTCCTGCAGTCCGGCGCAGACGAGGTACCGCAGACCCGCGCCGGTGGCGACGTGATAGACCTGCTCGATGGCGAGGTTGTGGACGAAGCGCCAGTGCCTGCCGTCGTCGAGCGACAGCGCCACGCCGCCGTCGTTACCCTCGATGATCCGGCCGCTGCCGGTCGGATCGATCCAGATGGCGTGGTGGTCCACGTGGATATTCCGGGCGATCTTGTGCCAGCGGCGGCCGCTGTCGGTGGACTCGACCAGGCTCTCCGACAGGGCGAACACGTGCGCGGGGTTGCGCGGATCGACCGCGATGCGGGAAAAATAGAAGGGCCGCGAATCGGCAGCCTGGTCCTTGCTCACCATCGTC
>JAKAFQ010000756.1 GCA_021817875.1 Pseudomonadota bacterium | reverse complement strand
GTTCCGGTGGGAAGGCGTCAGACTTTTCCCCTCCCCCCTGCGGACGTGGCATTGCCGAATCCGCCGTCCTCTCGTGCCGTCTTCTCGGCGTGGTGAGGATGGCAAAGCGACTGCCAGTTGCTCCGGTCCCAGAACAGCGTCATGTCGCCGCGATGCGGGACGATGTGATCGACGTCTGTTGCCGTGGTCATCCGGTGCTCCTGCATGCACTTCACACAGAACGGGTGCTCTCTCAGGAACTGCTCTCGAGCCCGGCGCCATGCGCTGGAGTAGCCGCGCTTGCTGCTGCTCTCGCGCCTGGCGTCGCTTTCACGCTGCACGGTGCGCCGGTGCGCGTCGCAATAGCCGGGCTGCTGCACGAGGGCGGAGCAGCCTGGATAGCGGCACGGACTGAGCGGTCGAGCGGGCATGAAAAAACCCGCAGGGCTTGCGCCGTGCGGGCTGGGTGAGGAACGGTTCGATGATGGCCGAAATCTACCGATTTTTTCTAATGGCTAAAACTCTCTCGCGCACGACGCGCTTCCCGCGGCGCAGATGCAGATACGCGGTGCTCAACGCACAGTCGGCGCGGTGTGCGGTCGCTCGCATCGGCATCGGTCGCCGGTCGCGAGCGGAAACGTCCGGATCGCCGAGGTAATGGCAATGCAGAACCAGCCACGCGCTGGCGTCTTCGGTGCGCAGACTCGCGATCGCATCGTCGAGTGCGGCGGCCTGGGCGTCACCGAGTGCCACCGATCCGGATCGCGCACCGGGTGCCAGCCGCGTGAACGCTGCCGCCACGGGAAATCCTGCCCCGCCGATTGCGCGCCGCGCGCGCCACTGCGCCCAGGCATCGAGCAGCACATCGGCAATGTCATGTGGCATCGTCGGCTCCCACGCTCTTGAGCATCAACAGCGGCTCGCCCCGCAGCGCATCCCATGCCCCGAGTTCCCGCAGCACCGTGTCGACCTCGCTGCCGACGAACGGCGTCCCCACGGCGATCGCGCCCTCTCGCGCGTAGAACCATCCCGGCTGCTGCTCGAGCACGCCGCGCCGCCAGCACAGATTGACATGTTCCGCGCCGAGCTCCTGGCGGCGTTGCGCCACCAGATCCGCCACCCTTGGCATGGCCTGTCGCATCCAGCTCCAGTCCTGTGGTCTGTCCATATGTCCGTGAGAAATCAGTGAATCGTGTGAAGATGCGCCCTCTCGCCCGCGTGGGCACGCACGACGCGCACCCGCACGCCTGCGCATCTGCTGGTGACGCACGAACCATCGGCGCGCATGTCCCCCGGTGATCGCGAGGGATGCACTGAAACTGCTGCATCGCCGCCGCGCCTCACTGATTTCTCACGGACACACGGACAGATGGCCGGAGCGCCGGCACGCGAGGCCCCTACATGGCGCGCGCCTGGACCGTCCCGACCTTTTCCGCGGCGCCGCGCGTTCGCTGGTCTGCTGGACGGCCGCTGTCGGCCCTCGCTGGTGAATGCCCTGACGTGGGCAAATTGGCCTTTTGCATCTCAGGCGACTCGCTTGAACTCCACAACCCAGACCCAGGGGGTTATGCCCCAGGATTCGGGGCCGTCGATCTGATCCCAGATCATTCGGTGCCGCTCGCGTGGATCATCGCCATTTGCCATGTTCTGGACTGGGCGCCCCTCGCTCATGGCGTCGCCTCGGCTAATCGCCCGCAGCTGCTCGACGCGCACCGCGGTGACTTCAAGCAAGATGCGACTGTATTTCCTTGGAAGACAGAGCGGGGACTTCCAACGAGCTGGCGTACCGTCGTCGCGGCGGAAAGCCTCGCCGTCGGCACGGTAGAACACGGCCGACTTGCGATCAGGCTGAGCGGGAATCCCCAGTGTGTGCTCCGGTCCACGAGGACGATCAGCAGGCATCTCGTCGACAAAAAATGCCTGCCACGTCTCGCGCACCCACAGCCGGTCGCCCGGCACTCCATAGGGACAGCGAGCAAGGAGGCCGGGCGGAATGTCAGCGCCATTGATGCCGAACCACATGCCTCGGTGTTTGGCTCCCCACATCAGCACACCTAGACTGCGCCAGGGCTGCGGCTTCACCGCGCGCCGCGTCTGCGTCTTTCGGCCGTCGAGGATCGCACGGACCATCTTCGCGCTGAACAAAATCGGGCGTTCTTTCATCTCAAACCGGGCATTGGCCCGCTCCATTGACATCAGGCTGCGCGACGCCGTCTCGGGGGCGGCGGTAGACGCGGGGACGGCCGGGGCGGCTGCTGCGGGCTTCGGTCCAGCCCATGCGACGCAGCGCGGCGACGGCTTGCTTCTCGTGGTAGCGACCCGGGCCGAGGCGATCGATGCCGATGCCGAGCTTGCCGAGCAGTTCGACGATGCTGATCTCGTCGACGATCTGGCCCTCGGCGTTGTCGTACAGCCAGCGCGACGCGGCCGACTCGATGGCGTTCTCCACCTGGCGGTGCTGCTGCTGGGGCGCGAACAGCTCGCGTTCTTCCTCGAGGGTCGGGTGCATGCGCTTGCCGGCGCGCACGCGCTCCATGGCCTCGGCGAACAGCTGGTCGCGCACGCTCAGCACCCACTCGATGTCGATCTGCCGCGAGATGCGCACCGGCCAGAATCGGCGATTGCCGGTCGGGTCGGTCAGGTAGTGATCCTCGTTGGTGGTGCCGCCAAACACGCACTGGCGCGGGTAGTCGCAGGCCCGGCGGTC
>JAKAFQ010000755.1 GCA_021817875.1 Pseudomonadota bacterium | reverse complement strand
CGTCGCTGCCCATGCGGCAGGACCCGGCCAGGTGATAGCCGGTGCCGACCGCCGAGCGCGCATAGCGCGCCAGCGCGTCCGGGCCGGTGACCGCCGCGCCCGGCGCGTATTCGCGGCGGATCAGGCTCGCCATCGCCGGCTGGCGCATGATCGAGCGGCAGACCTCGAACGCGGCCACGGTGCGCGCCAGATCGACCGGCTCGGCGAAGTAGTTCGGATCGATGAGCGGCTTGTCGCGCGGATCGACGCTGCGCAGCCGCACCGTGCCGCGCGAGCGGGGCCGCAGCTCGTAGAAATTCATCGAGCAGCCGTGCCGGTACGGCACGTCGCTCGAGAGCGGCACGAAGAAGAACTGGATGTTCGGGTCGGAGTCCTGGCAGGCGTGGCTCCACCAGAACCCGCCGCCATCGAGGCTGTTCGAGGCGCAGGGTCCCTGGCGGTACAGCAGGTATTGCAGGGCGAGCATCGCCAGGGACACCGGCTTCTTGTGCCGGTCGAGCGAATGCTCACCGTTGAGCTCATAGAGCAGGTCGACGCGCGCGTGATCCTGCAGGTTCCGGCCGACACCGGGCAGATCGTGGCGGACCGCGATGCCGAGCCGCTCGAGCTCCTCGGCCGGCCCGATGCCCGAGAGCAGCAGCAGCTTCGGCGTGCCCACCGCGCCGGCGGTCAGGATGACTTCACGCTCGGCCCGCAGGGTCTCGGGGCCATTGTCCGCGGCGAGCTGCACGCCGACCGCCCGCCCGCGCTCCTGCACGATCCGCAGCACCGTGGCGCCGCTGAGCAGCCGCAGGTTGCGCCGCCGCAGCGCCGGGCGCAGGTAGGCGACCGCGGTGCTGCAGCGCCGGCCGTCGCGGATGTTGATCTGGTAATAGCCGCTGCCGGCGAGCTGCGCACCGTTGAAATCCGCATTGTAGGGGATGCCGGACTGCTGGGCGGCGCGCACGAAGGCCTGGGTCAATGCATGCGGCACCACGTGGCTGATCCCGACAGGCCCGCTGTTGCCGTGAAACTCGTTGCTGAAGGTCGTGTTGGACTCGCTGCGGATGAAGTACGGCAGGACATCCTTGTACGACCAGCCCGTGCAGCCGTAGCGATCCGCCCACTGATCGAAATCCCCGGCCGTGCCGCGGATGAACACCATGGCGTTGACCGAGGAGCCCCCGCCGAGCAGCCGTCCCTGCGGCAGCTCGATGGCGCGCTGATCGGCGCTGGCGACCGGCGCGGAGTAGTAGCCCCACATGTAGCGCCGGCCCAGCAGGAAGTACCCGGCCGGCACGTGATGCAGCGGATGGCGGTCCCGGGGGCCGGACTCGAGCAGCAGCACGCGCACCCGCGGGTCCTCGGACAGGCGCGCGGCGAGCGTGCAACCGGCCGATCCGCCGCCGACGATGATGTAGTCGAATGGCTTGTGCATGGGTCCTCACCCGGCCGCCTCGGACTCCTGCGCAACACGGTGTCCGGTCGGCGGTCGTGTCTGTTTACTCGTGATGCGGCGTCCCGTCGGGGTCTCAGTAAGCGTTGCGCCGGTCGTGGATCAGCACGAGCAGCGTTCTGCACAGAATCCACACATCGAGCCACGGCGACCAGTTGCGCAGATATTCCAGGTCGTAGCGCACCCGCGCGGCCATCTTCTCCAGCGTGTCGGTCTCGCCCCTGAGGCCGTGGATCTGCGCCAGGCCGGTGATGCCGGGCCGTACCTTGTGGCGGATCATGTATCCATTGATGAGCCGGCGGTACTGCTCGTTGTGCGCCACGGCATGGGGCCGGGGCCCGACCAGGCTCATCGTGCCCTGCAGCACGTTGAACAGCTGCGGCAGCTCATCGAGGGAGCTCTTGCGCAGCATCGCCCCGAGCGGCGTCACGCGCGGGTCCTGTGGCCGGGCCTGGGCGATCTGCGCGCCGTTCTCGCACACCCGCATGGAGCGGAACTTGTAGACCTGGATTTCCTCGCCGTCGAGGCCGTAGCGGCGCTGGCGGAACAGCACCGGGCCGCGGGAGGTGAGTTTGATCAGCAGCGCGATGAGCAGCATCAGCGGCGCGAGCAGCACCAGCCCGAGCAGCGCCAGGACGAGATCGAG
Source organism: Pseudomonadota bacterium (assembly GCA_021817875.1). The sequence goes on along the minus strand of JAKAFQ010000755.1, from coordinate 605 downwards.
GGCGCGCTTGCCGACCGCGCCCATGCCCTGCAGGGGCGTCTCGCAGACCGACAGGGCGGGCATGCCGTTGATTTCCACGAGCCGTCCCTGGATGACGTCGAACGCGAACACGTTCGGCACGAAATAGACCGAGGCCGTGGTGTCGCGCAGCGCGTTGACCAGCTCCGCGAGCCGCGGCACGTTGGCGAGCGGCAGGGTGATGTAGACCACCTGCACGGCATGCGTGCGCACGAAGCTCGCGACGTCCCGGCAATGCCCGGTGAGTCGCTCGTGCGCCAGCAGCGGCGAGACTCGCTGGTCGCTGCGGAAGTCGAAGTATCCGACGAGTCCCGCCGGCGGCAGGCGCTGCACCAGCTCCACGCTGACCTCGTTGACGCCGACCACGATGTACCGTCGCGCATCGGTGGCATTCGTGCTCCACCAGCGCGTCCGGCGGCGAAGCGTGTGCGTGCCGAGCAGCACGACCGGCGTGGCGATGAACCAGGTGAGAAACAGCTTGCGCGAAAACAGCTCGGAGACTTTCAGCGCGAAAGCGGCCAGCAGCAGCAGGCCGATCACCCCCGCCCACTGCAGCAGGATGCGCGTGGAGCTGCGGCTGAATTCGG
>JAKAFQ010000754.1 GCA_021817875.1 Pseudomonadota bacterium | reverse complement strand
GGCGCTCGCCCCGATCGTCCAGCGCGCCATCTCGCATGCCCAGTGCTTCATCGACCGCTTCGATGCGGCAGTGTGGTACACGCTCATGGAGCCGCGGCTCGAGCGCTACGTGCCCAAGCCCGCCGAACGGCTCAGCATTCTGAAACAGGTGTACTGCGTGACCCACGAGCGCGGCGCCCAACGGCTGCCGCCCGGCCTGGTGCTGGCGGTGATGCAGGTGGAGAGCGGCTTCAACCGCTGGGCGGTCTCCTCGAGCGGCGCGGTGGGGCTGATGCAGGTCATGCCCTACTGGCCCGAGCGCCTCGGCATGCAGGGCTACGAGCTGGTGCGCGTCAGCCCCAACATCCGCATGGGCTGCGCGATCCTGCGGTACTACCTCGGCATCACGCACGACGACGTGCGGCTCGCGCTCGAGGAATACAACGGCAGCGTGGGCCATCACCGCTACCCGGACCGGGTGCTGCTCGCCTGGGAAAACTGGAGCGGCGCGGACGATCTGGGCTTTTCCACCCAGCGCAAGCGTTAGGCGGTATGGAATCCCGCCGCCGGCCAGCCGGCCGTCTGCGGCACCTCGACCACCTCCACGGAGGTGACCTGGGAGGCCGTCGAGCCGATCCACAGCCACTTCACCAACTCCTCGACCGCCGCCTGCTCACCGCAGGCGAGCACCTCGACGCGCCCGTCGGGCAGGTTCTTCGCGTAGCCGCGCACGCCGAGCTGCGCGGCGCGGCGCGCGCAGCTGGCCCGATAGAACACGCCCTGCACGCGCCCGGCCACGATGCATTTCCTGCAGATCATGGACTCAATATACCCTACGATATCCGGATGACCGAGATCCTGGTCCTGTACTACTCGCGCACCGGCGCCACCGCCGAGCTCGCCCGGCAGGCCTGCCGCGGCATCGAGAGCGTCGCGGGAGCGGCCGCCCGCCTGCGTACCGTGCCTGCCGTCACCGCCGAAAGCGAACACCCGGTCCGGCCCGTGCCGGCAAGCGGCGCGCCGTATGCGACCCTCGAGGATCTGCGCAGCTGCGCCGGGTTGCTGCTCGGCAGCCCGACGCGCTTCGGCAACATGGCCGCGCCGCTGAAGTACTTCCTGGACGGCACTTCGGCACTGTGGCTGTCCGGCGCGCTGAGCGGCAAGCCCGCCGGCGTGTTCACCTCCACCCAGACCCAGCACGGCGGCCAGGAATCGACGCTGCTCAGCATGATGTTGCCGCTGCTGCACCACGGGATGTACCTGGTCGGGCTGCCCTACAGCGAGCCGGCCCTGCACCGGACCCGCTCCGGCGGCACGCCCTATGGCGCCTCGCACGTCTCGGACGGCGAATCCGAGCCGCTGCTGAGCGGTGAGGAGAAGGAACTCGCCCAGGCGTTGGGTCGGCGGGTGGCGGCGCTCGCGGTGCGATTGGCGGGCTGAAGCCGCCGTCAACGCGGCTCGCCGCGCGCGAGCACCTCGCGGATGAACGGCACGGTGAGTCGCCGCTGGGCGGCGAGCGCCGCCTCGTCCAACGTATCGAGCAATGCGTACAGCCGGCGCATGTCGCGCGGAAAGCGCCGCTGAAGCCAGCGCGAAGTCTCCAGCGGCAGCTCGAGCCCGCGCAGCCGCGCACGCAGCTGCAACGCCTGCTGCTGCTCGCTCTCATCGAGCACGCGCAGCGGCAACACCGCCGCGGCCGCGCACCTCGAGCCCAGGTCGGGCAGCGACCAGCCGAGCAGCGCCGGCGGCGGGCGTGCCGCCAGCAGCAGCGCCGCGCCGCTCTCGGCGCACTCGCGCAGCACGGTAAACAGTGCCCGCTCCCAGTCCGGCCGGCCGACGACCGCCTCCAGATCATCCACACACAGACACTCGAGCTGCGGCAAGCCCTCGAGCACGCCCACGCCGAGGCCGGCCAGTTCCCGCAGCGGCACGAACCCGGCGCGGCGCGAACGTCCGGCCGCCGCGCAGACCGCCTGCAGCAGATGTGTCTTGCCCGCCCCTGCCGGCCCGCAGAGCCAGCCGAGGCCCGCTTCGCCCGCCGCCATCCGCCGGGCCTGCGCGAGCGCCTCGCCGTTGCCCGCGGCGAGAAAGCTCTCGAACAGCGCGCGGTCCGCGAGCCGGACCCCGAGTGGAAGCTGACGCATGCGCCTCAGACCGCCCGCGCCGGCCCCGACCAGGCCCGGCGCGTGAAGTTCGCCAGGTAGTTCAGTCCCGAGACGGCGGTCGTCGCCAGCACGACCAGCGCCAGCGCCCGCAGCACCCCCGCCGGCGGGAAGCGCAGCGCCGCCCCGAGCATGACCGCCGCGAGATACAGCAACTGGGTCGCGGTGTTGACCTTGCTGATCCACGTCGGGCGGCCGTGCAGCGGCCCGAACCACAGACGGTAGATGAGCGCCCCGAGCGCGATCATGACATCACGCGCCACCGCGGCGGCGGTCACCCACCAGGGCACCAGCCGCATCCAGGCCGCCTCCACGAACACGACCACCAGCAGCAGCTTGTCCGCCGCCGGATCCAACACCTTGCCGAGATCGGACTCCCAGTGGTAGCGCTTGGCGAGAAATCCGTCCAGGCCATCGGACACGGCCGCCAGCACGAACAGTGCGAGCGTGAGCTCGTACTGCCCCGCGTGCAGCAGCCGGGCAATCGGCCAGATCAGCCCCAGCCGGATCAGACAGATGAGGTTGGGAATGTGGCGCACGGCTCAGT
>JAKAFQ010000753.1 GCA_021817875.1 Pseudomonadota bacterium | reverse complement strand
GGCAGCACCCGCGGGACCAGATCCTCGACCAGTTTCGGGGCGCTCTTGGCCAGGGTGTTCAGCAGCTGCTGGACCTCCTCGTGGCCGAGGATCTCCTGCGCATGCGATTGCAGAATGAACGACAGGTGGGTGGCGATCACCGTGCTCGGGTCGACCACGGTGTAGCCGAGCGCCTGGGCGTGATCGCGATTGGCCGGCTCGATCCATACCGCCTCCATCCCGAAGGCCGGATCGTGCGTGGCAATGCCCTGCAGCGGACCGAACACGCGACCGGCGTTGATCGCGAGCTCCCGATCCGGGTAGACGGTGCTCTCGCCCACCGGCACGCCGTGCAGATTGATGCGGTAAACATTCGGACCGAGGTCGAGATTGTCGCGAATGTGCACGGCCGGCAGCAGGAAGCCCAATTCCTGCGAGAGCTTGCGGCGCACGCCCCGCACCCGGCCGAGCAGGTCCGCGCCCTGGCCCTTGGTGTCGACCAGCGAGACCAGCCGGTAGCCGACCTCCAGCCCCACCGGATCGACCGGTCGCACGTCGTCCCAGGACAGCTCGCGCGACTCCGGCGCCGCGGTGTCGGGCTTCGGGGGTGGCGGGGCAGCGGCCACGGCAGCGCGACGGCGCTGAATGAGATATGCCCCGCCGCCGCACAGCGCGGCGATGAGCAGAAATGCGACGTTGGGCATCCCGGGAATCAGGCCGAGCGCCCCGAGCAGACCGCCGGCGACCCCGAGCGTACGGGGGTTGCCGAACAGCTGCTTGCTGAGCTCTCCGCCCATGTCCTGCGGCCGGGACATGCGGGTGACGATGAGCGCTACGGCGGTCGAGAGCAGCAGCGCGGGAATCTGTGCGACCAGGCCGTCGCCGATGGTCAGCAGGGTGTAGGTGTGCAGCGCGGCGGTGAGCGCCATGCCGTGCCCGAGGGTGCCGATCGCCAGTCCGCCGATGATGTTGATCAGCAGGATCAGGATGCCGGCGATCGCATCGCCGCGTACGAACTTGCTGGCGCCGTCCATCGAGCCATAGAAATCCGCCTCGGCGCGGATCTCGGCGCGCCGCGTGCGCGCCTCGTCCTGCGTGATGAGCCCAGCCCCGAGGTCCGCGTCGATCGCCATCTGCTTGCCGGGCATGGCATCGAGGGTGAAGCGGGCGCTGACTTCGGAGACGCGCCCGGCACCCTTGGTGATGACGACGAAGTTGATGATCGTGAGGATGATGAACACGACCACGCCGACGGCGAAATTTCCGCCCACCACGAACTCGCCGAACGATTCGATGACGTGACCGGCGGCGCCGGGCCCGGCATAGCCGTGCAACAGGACCACTCGGGCCGAGGCCACGTTCAGCGCCAGCCGTAGCAAGGTGGCCAGCAGCAGTGCCGTCGGAAAGACGCCGAACTCGATCGGCCGAGCAACGTAGAACACGCCCATTACCACGACAATCGACAGGGCGATGTTGAACGTGAAGAGAATGTCGAGCGCGATCGGCGGCAGCGGCAGGATGACCATGGCGAGCACGCCGAGCACGCCCACCGGGACGCCGATGCCGATGCGCAGCAGTCCACTCAGGGAAGGAAATGAGGGCGATGTGGCGGTAGCGGTGCTCATGGATCAATGCCGGGTGTTTTCGATCGATGGGTCAATGACGGGCGGCTCGGGCGGCAACTGACCGGCAGCGCGGGCCGTCTTGAGGCGATAGATGTAGGTAAGGACCTGCGCCACGGCGACGTACAGCTCGGCAGGGACCTCACCGCCGATTTCAACGTTGTGGAACAGGGCGCGTGCCAATGGCGGTGCCTCGAAGACCGGCACCGAGTGCTCGGTGGCGATGGCGCGGATTCGCGCGGCGATCAGATCGGCGCCCTTGGCGACCACGCGCGGCGCGCGCATACGGTTTTCCTCGTAGCGCAGCGCTACGGCGAAGTGCGTGGGGTTGGTGACCACGACGTCGGCCTTCGGCACCTCGTGCATCATGCGCCGTCGGCTGAGATCGCGCTGCGCGCGCCGCAGGCGCATCTTGTTCTCGGGCGAGCCCTCGCTTTCCTTGTGTTCCTCGCGAATCTCCTCGCGGGTCATGCGCAGCTCCTTGTGGTGCTGCCAGAGCTGCCAGGGAACGTCCACCGCGGCAATCAGCCCAAGGGTTGCGGACATGATGAGCAGCGCGTCGGCAACCAGCCCCACCGCATCGGCGAGCGCCGCGGTGAGCGGCTCCGTGCCGAGGTCGAGCATGCGCGGCGCCTCGTTGCGCAGCACCAGGAAGGCGGTACCGGCGACCAGCAGAAACTTGGCGAACGCCTTGCCCAGTTCGACGGCGCCGCGCAGCGAGAACAGCCGGGCGAAGCCGGCGATCGGGTCCAGACGGGAGAAATTCGGGGCCAGCGCCTCGAAGCTGAAGTTCCAGCCGCCGAGCGCGAGCGGCGCGGCGAGCGCAGCGACGATCGTGAGGCCGAACAGCGGGGCGCAGGCGATGAGCGCGTGCAGCAGCTCGCTGCCGGCGGTCGCGAGCGCGAGCTGCGGATCGAACATCTGCGCAGAAGACAGGTCCAGACCGGAGCGCATGAGTCCTGCGAGCGAGGCCCCGATGCTTGGGCCGAACATGCGCAGCCCCGTGCCGGCGATCAGCAATACCGCCGCGGCGCTCAGGTCCGGCGAGCGCGGGACACGACCTTCCTTGCGCGCCTCCTCGAGGCGCTTG
>JAKAFQ010000094.1 GCA_021817875.1 Pseudomonadota bacterium | reverse complement strand
CTACAGCGAGTGGGCCTTCGAGCGTCAGCGGGCTTTTTTCGGCGAGTTCCTCAAAGGCGAGCGCAACGGCGTCACGAACTGGGCCCCGGTGCGCATTGCATTGCGGCGCAACGACCAGAGCTGGTCGTTCCGCGAAGAGCCCGCGTGGCCCCTGGAGCGGGTGCGCTACCGCAAGCTCTGCCTCGATGCGGCGCACGGCACGCTCTCCGAGACCCCGCCCGCGCAGGCGGCCGAGACGCGCTACCTGTCCACCGACGAGAGCCAGCGCGCCACCTTCGATGTTCGCTTCACGGAGCACACGGAAATCACGGGCCACTGCAAGCTGCGGCTGTGGATCGCCACCGACCTGGCGAATGACGCCGACCTGTTCGTCGGCATCGAGAAACTCGATGGTGCCGGGCACCCGGTACCGTTCATCTACAGCCAGATGTACAACGACGGCCCGGCGGCGTTCGGCTGGCTGCGCGCCTCACATCGCGAGCTCGACGAGGCGCGCTCGACTCCGGAGCAGCCCTACCACAAGCACGAGCGGCGGCAGTGGCTGGTGCACCAGGTTCCCGTGCCGGTCGACGTGGAGATCTGGCCGACCAGCCTCGTGTTCGAACCCGGGGAAACACTGCGCCTCGTCGTGCAGGGCAGCGAGATCCACAAGGTGCCGGGCGCGGGCTTCGCGATCCGGCACTGGCCGCTGCACAACGACGGACACCACATCATCCACGCGGGCGGCGAGTTCGACAGTCACCTGCTGCTGCCGATCGTGCCGCGGGAACCATAGGCCCCGGCCGCTCGGGCTAGTGGCGGCCCCGGGCGGCCAGCACACCGGCCTCGGCGATCCTGACATCGGTCCAGCCGGGCACGCCTTCCGTGCCACTGACGCCGATGGCACCGACCGTCCGGCCGTCGATCACGATCGGCAGGCCGCCGGGCAGCCCGATCAGGTCGGGCAGCGGCGGAGCGCCGTTGTTGGGACCCGGCCCGGAGGGCATGCGCAGCACGGCTGCGGTGCGCGCCTTGGCCTGCGCGAACTCGATGGAGGCATACGTTGCGGCGTCGAATCTCTCGAAGTACACGAGCGAGCCGTCCGGCTGTACGATCGCGATCACATCCCCGGTGGCCCCGGCATGACGGGCGGCCTGCGCGGCGGCGTGCGCGATCTGTTTCGCTTGCGCGAGGGTGATCGGCGGCCCGTAAGGGGGCGCCGCCTGGGGCGGCGGCTGGGCGGCGGCGGTGGTGCAGGCCAGCAGACAGGAGGCGAGGAGCAGTCGGACGCGCGGCATGGTTGGGGTGTCCTGATGGGCCCGATGACCGGGAAACTCTACTCCGTGCGTCCGGACCCCTGCATGGTTTGCGCGGATGCCGCGGATCGCCGCCAGTGATTCCTGGAGGCCGCCTCGCGCGGCATCCCGGGCCTTCCCGTACGCCCGCGAGGCGTCGGTTCCGCGCGGCAGGCCGGGGCTGCCGGGTCGGCAGGGTGGGCTGACGACGCGGCGCTCGAGGTGTGTGCTACTCTAAAGCCGATCATCGGGCTGCCTGCTGCGCAAGGTTATGTTGTGCGTCCGCCCATGCGTGCGACTGCCGCGTCTGGCGGGCCGCAGCTGCGCGTGCGCAGACGGACAACTCCCGGGGAACGCCCGCCACGCGCGGCGCCGGGGCAGGGTATCGGGGGTCTGGCGCATGCACTTTCAACAGCTCGATCTGAATCTCCTGGTGGCGCTCGATGCGTTGCTGACCGAGCGGAACATCACCGAAGCGGGCCGTGCGCTGCACGTGACCCAACCGGCGATGAGCGGCTCACTGGCCCGGCTGCGCGAGTATTTCGAGGACGAGCTGCTGGTGCAGGTCGGCCGCAGGATGGTGCCGACACCGCTCGCCGAGAGCATCGCCGAGCCGGTCCGCTCGATCCTGCTGCAGATCAAGGCGACGATCAATGCCCGTCCGGCATTCGATCCCGCAACGTCCTCGCGTCGCTTCTCCCTGATGATGTCCGACTATGTGTCCACCGTGCTCATGACCGCGGTGGTCAAGCGGGTCGAGTCCATCGCGCCGCACATCGGCTTCGAGATCGTTTCCAACGAGCAGCCCACCCCGAGCGAGGCCCTGGAGCGCGGCGATATCGATCTGCTCATCATGCCCAGCGATCATCTCGCCATGGGCCATCCTCACGAACCCCTGTTTACCGACGGCTACGCCTGCGTGGTCTGGTCAGGCAACGACAGCGTCGGCGACACCCTTTCCGCAGAGGAGTATCTGCGGCTCGGGCACGTGTGCGTGCAGCTTGCCAGGGGGCGCTCGCCCGTGGTCGACGAGTGGTTCCTCAGCCGCCTCGGCGTCAAGCGCCGGACCGAGGTCAGTACGATCAGTTTCAGCGCCGTGCCGCAGTACGTGGTCGGTACACAGCGCATTGCCACGGTGCATCGGCGACTTGCGGAATTCTACTGCCGCCACCTGCCGCTGCGCATTCTGCCCTGTCCCTTCGAGATGCCAACGCTGGTCGAATCGGTGCAATGGCACCGGTACTTCGACAAGGATCCCGGCCGGGCATGGTTGTGCGGCATCCTGAAAGACGTCGCGGGCGGCGTCGACGCCGCGCGCCACTGAGTCGCGGTTGATCGGTCCGCCCTCACCGTCGTTCTTCGACACAGCGGTTGTGCTGCGTGCCGAGCTCGAAGATCGTGCCCTCGATCACATCGCCCGGACGCAGGAAGCGCCCGGCGTGCGCACCACCGCCGGGCCCCGATCCGGTGAGGATCAGGTCTCCGGGCTGCAGCAGGACGACCGTGGAGAGATGCTCGATCAACCGTGAGACACCGAACAGCATCCCGGCAGTGCTTTCCTCCTGCACCACCTCGTCGTTCAGGCTGACACGCATGCGCAGGTCCTGCGGATCTGCGATGCATCCGGCCGGCACCAGATACGGGCCGAGTGGCAAAAAGGTCGGCGAGGACTTGGCGAGAACCCAGTTCAGGCCCATCGCGCGGCCATCGTTGACGCCTCGAGTCAGCAGCTCGCGCCGGGTGATGTCGTTGGCAATGGTGTAGCCGGCCACATGTTCCAGGGCCTGCTCACGGCTGACGTGGCGCCCCGCCCGTCCGATGACGACCGCGAGCTGCAGCTCCCAGGCAGGCTCGGTCGCATCGGCGGGCAGCCGGATCGGGTCATAGGGGCCGGTGACGCTCGAGGCTGCCTTCAGGAAGAAATACGGCGTGCCGGCCGGCGGCGCGACCTGATTGCCGTAATGGGCATCGGTGCAGTAGATATGCCGCGGAGCCGGTACCGGCGCATGCACCGAGAGCCTCTCCATGGGCATCGCGCAGGCGTCCAGCTGCGGCGTGCGCGCATGAGCCAGCGCCTCGGCGACTTCCTCGATGAGCGGCCGGTCGTGATCCCAACTCTCGAGCAGCGCGTGCATCGAGCGTGTTCCACCGAGGGCACGGCCCGATGCGGCGAGGAATTCCGATGCGGCGTGCAGCGAGACCACGCGGCCGTCGACGATGATTGCGGGAAACGGCGGGCAGCCTGCGGCCGAAAACGACCCGAGCGCGAAGGTCATGAGGTCCTTTCCCGCCGATCCGGGTGCTGTGGCGGATGCGCGCTACGATAAGACCCGCGGGCGACGCCCTCCAATGGTTTGCGCTGATCCACCCGATCGCGCGCGCAAATGCCCCGCGCTGCGTCCCGCTGCCGCATCGCCCCAGGCGATGCGGCGGATCGCCCGAAATGATTTTCGCGGTGGGGTGCGACCGCGGTAATATAACAATTGTCAGATTTCCCGGGCGGCCAGGGCGCCGCCGCGGGCGCGAGAGTCGTTGATTTTATTGGGACTTTGGAATCGAGGCCACATGATACGGTGGAGGCACGGTGGGTAAGCTGAATGCATGGTCGCCAAGAGTTCTCAGTGTGCTGCGGATCGTGACCGCGCTGTTGTTCATGGAGCACGGCGCGATGAAGCTGCTGCATTTCCCAGCGCCCTTTCCGGCGCCGCCGGGCGGTCTGCCGCCGCTGCTGATCGTGGCCGGGGTTCTCGAGCTGCTCGGCGGCGGGCTGCTGGCCGTGGGGTTGTTCACCCGCCTGGTCGCGTTCCTGCTCTCCGGTGAAATGGCGGTCGCGTACTTCATGGTACATGCGCCCCAGAGCTTCTATCCGGTGCTCAACATGGGCGAACCGGCCGTGCTGTACTGCTTCATCTTCTTTTATCTGGTCTTCGCCGGTGGCGGCGTGTGGAGCATAGACAGGCTTCTCGGGCGCAAGTAGCAGGCGCAGGCAAGACGGAGGCGCACATGAAATTGGTGAGTTTCGCCGCCGCAGGACACGATCGGGTCGGCCTGCTGTGCCACGGCAGGCTGTACGATCTCACCGATGCGGCAACGCGCTGCGGCGAGCGCCTCGGGTTCGCCGACATGGTGGCGCTGATTGCGGCGCCCGATCAGGCGCGCGCGCCGCTGGCGAGGCTCGCGGCAGCCATCGCGGAACACCCGGAGCGTTTCGAGTCCCATGCCGATTCCGAGGTCGTGTTCCACGCGCCGGTGAGAAATCCATCGAAGATCCTGTGCCTCGCGCTGAACAACAGCGCCAATGCCGAGCGCATTCTCTCCGGGCCGAAGAGCCCGGCGGCCTTCACCAAGCCGGCGAGCGCGCTGGTCGGTCATCGCGGTGCCATCAGGTGCCGGCCCGAATATGGCCGTGTGCATCCCGAGCCGGAGCTCGCGCTCGTGATCGGCCGCAGAGCCCGTGCGGTCGATCCCGCCGAGGCGATGCACTACGTCTTTGGCTACACGATCCACAACGACATCACCTCGCCGACCATGCGGGCCGAGGACACGTTCCACTACCGGGCCATTCATCCCGGGCACGGCGCTCAGGGGATCGACTACGTCGACACCTGGGTGAGCTACCCCGGCCGCTACAAGGGCAGCGACACATTCGCGTGCATGGGGCCGTGCATCGTGACGGCGGACGAGATCCCCGAGCCGCACGCGCTTGCCGTCTCGTGCCGCCATGACGGGCGGCTGGTCACAGCGGACAACACCGCCAATCTCTTCCACAAGGTCGCGGCGGTGATCGCCTATTTTTCGCGCTACATGACCTTCGAGCCCGGCGACATCATCTCCCTCGGCACGGCGCTCAAGGCGGGCGCGGGCGGCGGCGCAGTGCAGAACGTCGATCTGAACCGGCAGGGTGGTGAAGTGTCGGTGCAGATTGAGGGTATCGGCACGCTGACCAATCACGTCGAGCACCTGTCGTGAACGGCGGGCCGGACCGCGCGGAACGGCTGCGCATCCGCGCCGAAATCGAGGAGCTCAACGCCGAATTCGCCTATCTCATCGACCATGAACGCTCCGAGGCGGTGGCCGAGCTGTTTACGGAAAATGGCAGTTATGGCCGCGCCACGGGCGAGCGCAGTACCGGCCGCGAGGCGATCCGCCGGGCCTACGCGCAACGCGAGGCAAAAGGCCCGCGAACAGCCCGTCACCTGTTCACCAATCTGCGCCTGAGCTACGAAAGCACCGAGCGGGTGCGGGCAACGTGCATCCTGACGCTGTTCGCGGCCGATGGCGCGCCGCCGCACGTCGCCGATCCATTCCTGGTTGCCGATTATGACGATGTCTGCGAGCGTGGTCCGGATGGGCATTGGCGCTTCGCGTCGCGCACGGTGACCTGGCTGTTCGTGCAGCGCGAGGGCAAGGTCTCGCCGCTGCCGCTCGGCGGGCCAAGCGGAGCGTGAGCGTGTATCAATTGACCTGCGTGTCCCATGGGCCGGCGCTCGCGAATCCCTTGCCGCGCCCCGCGGAGCACGATCGGGTGCTCGCAGCCTACGCGGCGCGCGCGCGGGCGCTGCAGGACTTCAATCCGGAGCTGATCGTCATCTTCGCCCCAGACCACTATACCGACATCCATCTGGAGCTGGTGCCGCCTTTCTGCATCGGGCTGGCGTGTGAAGCCGTCGCCGATTACGGCGGCTTTCCGGGCACGCTCAGCGTGCCCGGCGGGATTGCCTGGGACTGCATCGCCTGGCTGCGCGAGCACGACATCGATATGGCCGCTTCGCACCGGATGAAGGTCGATCACGGCTTCTCGCAGCCCTTGCACAATGTCGCCGGCGGCCTCGGGCGTTATCCGGTCGTGCCGATCTGCATCAATACCACCTGCAAGCCGACCTCGCCGTTTCGCCGCGTGCGCCTGCTCGGCGAGGCGGTGGGCGTGTTCGCGAGGAACCTCGGACGGCGCGTGGCGTTCCTGGCAAGCGGCGGATTGTCGCATCACCCGGCCAACATCTTTCCGCAGGACCTGGAAGGCGCGCCGGAGCTGCTCCGCGATTATCTGATGTTCGGCGGCGCCGACGGCGGCATGACCGTGAGTCAATGGCACGCATACCTCGGCGAGCAGACGATCCGCGGCGGGCAGGACGTGGCCAGCGGTGCGCGCGCGCTGAGCGATTTCCGGATCAACGCCGCGTGGGACGCACACTTTCTGCAGCTGTTCAGCGCGGCGGACTTGACGGTATTCGACGCGTGGCGGGCCGAGGACGTGATTCGCGAGGCGGGCGTGGCGGCGATGGAAATCCAACAGTGGATCGCCGCCGCCGCAGCCGCCAGGGTGGCCGGCGTCGGCCCGATCGTGGCCGACCTGCAGGTCGCCGAGGTCGCCTATCGTCTGGGCGTGGCGGTCGCTCATGCCGACCCGCTCTAGAATGCGCGCCCGCATCGCCCTGCCCGACCCGGCGCGGCTCAGCCCGCAGGGGCGGCGGATCTACGAATCGATCCTGTCCACGCGTGGCAGTCTCGAGGGGCCGTTTCTGGCGTGGCTGCACGCGCCGCAGCTGGCGGATCCGGCCGAGAAGCTCGGCGCCTTCTGCCGCTACGGGACGCATCTGCAACCGATGGAATCGGAGATGTTGATTCTCCTGGTGGCCAAGGCGTTCCGCTGCGATGGCGAGTGGCAGATCCATGCGCCCATTGCTGCCAGGGTCGGACTGGATCCGGCGGCGATCGGCGCAATCGGCGTGGGCCGACGCCCGATACTGCCGACCGAGCGGCTCGCGACGCTCCACGAGTTCGCGTCCGAGCTGCTCGGCACGCACCGCGTGAGCGCGGAGCGCTTCGAGCGCACGATGCACATGCTCGGCACCGAAGGGCTCGTCGAGGTGGTCGGGCTGGTCGGATACTACACCTTGGTCGCCATGACACTGAACGCCTTCGAGATGACCCTGGAGTCTGAAAGCCCAAGTACCGGTTGAGCGGCAGCGCCTGAGCGGCCGGTAGCCTTCGGTCCCGGCGCCATCATCGGCTCGATCCGCGCCCCGGAGCGTGCTTCACTCCCCGACGGCACGGGCCGTCCGCCTCCCTCGGCAACGGTCACGCGAATCTCTTTTGTCGCCGCGGACGGCGCGTCCCGACGTATCAGCCGGGCCGATCCCGGGAATCGTGCGAAACGATTTCCGTCTCGAGAACGCGGCACGATATGGTCCCCGCACTTAACGAGTCTTTCGAGGGGGGGATTTATGCGACGGCTTGGCGCGGAATTGACCATCATCGGATCCGTGGTGATCTGCCTCCCGACACTGTGTGCGCGCGCCGCGGGCGCGCCCGCGCCGATGATCGCCCCGCAGGGCAACGACCAGCTGCAGGAGATCACCATCACGGCGGAGAAGCGCAGGGAAAACCTGGAAACGGTTCCGGTGGCCGCGAGCGTCGTCAGCTCCTACGAGCTGGCCCGCAACAACGTCAGCGACATCTCGGATCTCGACAAGCTCGATCCGTCCGTGCAGCTCAATGGAACCATCAATGGCCGCGTGCCCATGGGCATCCGCGGCGTATCGAGTGTTTCCAACGAGGCGACGGTCGGCATCACCTCCGGTGTGGCCGTCGAGGTCGATGGAGTTCCCGTGCCGTCGGACTCCTACGATGCCAATGACATCATGGACGTCAAACGGGTCGAGATCCTCAAGGGCCCGCAGGGCACTCTCGGCGGACGGGCCGCGGCGACCGGGCTGATCAACATCGTGACCCGCGGACCGTCCGCCGTCCCGACGGGCCGCGCCTCGGTGACCGCCACGAACGATGGCGAATACCGGGTCGATGCGTTTCTCGCCGGGCCGCTCTCGCGGCGGGTCGAGGCGAGTCTCGCGGCCTACAAGGCGACGATCGACTATCCGATCACCAACCTCGCGTATCATCACAGGACCTCCCAGGACATCGTCGGCTACCGTGCCAAGCTGCGCGTCAAGCTCACCGGCCGGCTGGATCTGCGCCTGATGATCCACCAGGGGCAGGACCGCAGCGATGGCTTCAACTTCGTCTACATCCACGTTCCCGCCGGCGCGGCGCTCATCGGCGCCAGCCAGGCGGAGGCGTTGCCGGGCATCACCCCGAGCTGGCACAACCTCGACTACCGGAGTCCGGTCACGACCGCGGGCTCGGAGCACGTCGACAACGACGCCTCGATGGTTCTTTCCTATCAGCTGCCAGACGGCGCGGTGCTGAGCTCGACCACCGCATATCAGCGCGAGCGGCAGCGGCAGGTCCAGGACATCTTCGCCGACGCGGTCTACTACTGGAATATCCTGACGCCGAACGGGCCGCCGTTCGGCGGCGATTTTTACAACACGCAGAGTCAGAGCGAAACGGTGACCCAGAGCAGCGAGGAGCTGAAAATCGTCTCGCCGGCCGACCGGACCCTGAGTTACCTCGGCGGCATGTTCTTTTCCGATACGAAGGTGGACGAGTTCTACGACCGGGGGCTGCCGCCGGCCGAGTACGTGGTGCGGCCGATCCCCGATACCCAGACCTACGACCTGTACGGACATCTCGAGTGGCACCTGCGGCCGGGCACCGCACTCATCGCCGGCGCGAGATTCAATCATGACGTCCTCAGCTACCACTACACCGAAACCATCAACGTGGTGAGCTTTCCGAACCAGGTGTACGGACCGCTGTTCAGCACCGGCAGCAGCTCGTCGAACGCCGTGGTCGGGGACATCAGTCTGAGACAGAATCTGACTCACGACTCGATGGCGTACCTCACCTATTCGCACGGCTATTCGCCACAGGTGTACAACACCTCGGCGGTCCTGTATCCGCAGCCGTCCGATCCGGCCAAGGCGGTGCCGCTGCGGCCGGTGGGACAGGAGCACATCGACAATTTCGAGATCGGCACCAAGGGGGCGTACTTTCATCACCGGCTGATCGTCAATCTCGACGCCTTTTATACGCTCTACAGGAATTTCCAGATCCAGACGTTCTCGGCGGTCGCCAATGTGCTGACGCCGCCGCTGATCCTCGAGTCGGCGGGCAAGGCGCAGACCCATGGCGTGGAGCTCGATACCCGCTGGCTGCCGACCCGCAGCACGAACGTGCGGTTCGATGCGGCGTATATCGACGCGACCTTCAAGGACTATCCCAATGCGCCCTGCTGGGGTCAGCCGGGAGGGATCGTGCAGTCGGCCGCGCAGGGCTGCTACTCCGAGACCATCACCAATCCTCAGACCGGCGTGACGGTGACGCAGGGCGTGCAGAACCTCGATGGCAAGACGATGCCGAATTCCCCGAAGTTCAAGGCGATACTGTCGCTGGATCAGCGGCTGCCGCTGCGGCTGGCCGGCTGGACGTTCGATGTCAACGGTGACTACAGCTATCGCTCATCCGCGCAGATGCTGCTGGATCAGAATCCGTGGGCGGTGCAGCATGCCTTCGGCATCCTCAACCTCGGCGGGGGCGCCACCAGCGCCGATGGACGTTATTCGGTCAGGGTGTTCGCCGACAATGTCACCAACCGGCAGTACTACGTGGACGTCGAGGACTTCTGGACCGGACCCTGGGGTGGACCGGCCGTGATCGGTCAGCCGGCGCGTGATGCGCACCGGTACTACGGCGTCACGCTGACGGCGCAGTTCTGAGCGAGGGCCCGCTCAGCCGCCCGGCCGCGGAGCCGTTCGGTGGACACCCGTGGTGTGCCGCGGCCGGCAGGGTGCGGCGGGTGTCCGGCTGCCGCGCGGGCAGCGTTGAGTTCGCAGGGTGTGCCCGGTGGGCGATGGCGTCTGCGGCGCACCGGAGTGCAGACGAGGTGCAGGGGTGAGAGCCGTTCATTCGAGAGTTCCGTTCGCGGTGGCCGCCGCCGGCGTGCTGACGGTCCTGTGTCTGTCGGGGCTGGGCATTCCGGGGGTGGCGGTCGCCGGCGTGCACCCGCCGGCACATTCCCCGGGGCGGCTGCCCGGGGATCATCCGCCTCCGCGCTGGATGCTCCTGAAGCCGCCGCCGGTGCCGACGCCGGGTCATCCCGGACCGGACATGCGCGACCATGCTGCCGGACCGCCGCTGTCAGCGGCGCTCGCGGTGGCGAAGGCGGCTCTGGCGGCCTGCACGGCCGAAGGCCATGCGGTCGGGGTGGCCGTCATCGACTCCAGCGGCGAGCCTCGCGTGGCGCTCGTGGCCGATGGCGCGCTCGGGGGCAATGTCTATACGGCGGTGCGCAAGGGATTGACCGCGCTGGCGTTCCAGGAGCCGACATCGCAGGTCAGTGCGCAACTGCAGACGCATCAGATCGATCCGAGACGGATCACGGCCGACATGGTCCCTTGGGCGGGTGCAGTGCCCTTGTGGCGCGAGGGCCGCGTCGTGGGCGCGGTGGCGGTGAGCGGCTCGAAGAGCACGCAGGACGAGGCCTGCGCCCGGGCGGGCCGAGAGGTTTTCGTGCGCCGCCTGGCGGCGCGTCACAAGTGACGCGGCGGGTGTTTTGATGACGGAATTCGCATGACCCAGCACATCAAGTTTCTGATCTGCGCCCGGCGCAGGCGAGAGGATACCCAGCAGCGCTATTTCTATGAATGGGGCAACATCCACGTGGCGCTGATGCTGACGACGCCCGAGGTGATGCGGGTCTTCAGGCGCTATGTGCAGCATTACTCAGTTTCCGGCGTGACCGACGAGATGCTGCCGATTCCGCTGTCGCCGATGCAATGGGACAACATGGCCGATCATTGGGTGGACGGCTACGAGGACTTTCTCACCTCGCTCAACGCCGAAGGCTACGTGCAGCGGATGCAGCCGCACGTGTTCGGGGACCGGGCGTTCGTGCTGGCGCTGACCCGCGGCAAGGTCCTGTACGAGATCCCCGGCTTCCGTTCGGGCGGTGTCAAGCTGATCCACTGGCTGCGCAGCAAGCCCGGTCTCAGCCAGGCGGAATTCAACCGCCGGTGGCGCAAGCGGC
>JAKAFQ010000752.1 GCA_021817875.1 Pseudomonadota bacterium | reverse complement strand
GCCAGTCGCTGCGCGGACTGCTCGACGGTGCGGAGGCCGAGGTCGATCTGCGGCCGCAGCTGGAGATCTACACCGACGAGGTCCGCTGCAGCCACGGCGCGACGGCCGGCAAGCTCGATGAGAACATGCTCTTTTATCTGCTCTCGCGCGGGCTCGCGCCCGAGGTGGCCCAGCACCTGCTGAAGTGGGCCTTCCTCGAGGACGTGATCGCCCGGATCGCCCTGCCCGACCTGCGCCGCCAGATCGAGCTCGCGCTCATCGGACAGATGAGCGAGGCCGCCACCTTGAAGGAACTGCTGTGAAGCCCGCTGCCGCATCGCTCGATGTCGAACGCGTCCGCGCCGATTTTCCCATCCTGGCGCAGCAGGTGAATGGCCGGCCGCTCGTCTACCTCGACAGCGCAGCCTCCGGGCAGCGCCCGCTGGCAGTGCTGCGCGCAGTGGAGCATTACGAGACGCACCTGCACTCCAACGTGCACCGCGGCGTTCATACACTGAGCCAGGCTGCCACGGAAGCGTTCGAGGGCGCGCGCGAGCGGGCCCGGCGCTTCCTCAACGCTCGCTCGACCCGCGAGATCCTCTTCGTGCGCGGCACGACCGAGGGCATCAACCTCGTCGCCCAGTCGTACGGCCGTTCCCGGCTCGGACCGGGCGATGAGATCCTCATCACCGCGCTCGAGCATCACGCCAACATCGTGCCGTGGCAGATGGTGTGCGAGCAGAACGGCTGCACGCTGAAGGTGGCGCCAATCGACCGGCGCGGCGAGCTCGACCTCGAGCGGCTGTTTGAGTTGCTCAACGCCCGTACCCGCCTGGTCGCGCTGGCACACGTTTCGAATGCGCTCGGCACCGTGCTGCCGGTCAAGCGCATCGTGGAGGCGGCCCACTCCTGCGGCGCGCTGGTACTGGTCGACGGGGCACAGGCCGTACCCCATACGGCCGTGGACGTGCGCGAGCTCGGCTGCGACTTCTACGCATTCTCGGGGCACAAGCTCTACGGCCCGACCGGCATCGGGGTGCTCTACGGCCGCGAGGAGCTGCTCGAGGAAATGCCGCCCTGGCAGGGCGGCGGCGACATGATCCGCACCGTGTCGTTCGAGAAGAGCACCTACAACGAGCTGCCGTGGAAGTTCGAGGCCGGCACACCCAACATCTCCGGGGCGGTGGGACTTGCGGCCGCCATGGACTACCTCGAGAGCCTCGGCGCCGCGGCGGTGGCGGCCCATGAGCATCACCTGCTCGCGCTCGCCACAGCGGAGCTTCAGGCGATCCCCGGCATCGAGATCGTCGGCACGGCCGCGCACAAGGCCGCCGTGCTGTCCTTCACGCTGCGCGGCTGCCATCCGCACGATCTCGGCACGATCCTCGACAGCGAGGGCGTGGCGATCCGCACCGGTCATCACTGCGCGATGCCGGTGATGACCTTCTTCGGCATCCCGGCCACGGCCCGTGCCTCCTTCGGCTGCTACAACACCGAATCCGACGTGCGGGCGCTGGTGGCGGCTCTCGACAAAGCCCGCGAGGTGTTCGGCTGATGGACCTGAAAGATCTCTACCGCGACGTGATCCTGGATCACAACCGTCAGCCGCGAAATTTCGGGGCCCTCACCGGCGCCGATGCGCACGCCGACGGGCACAATCCGCTCTGCGGCGACCGGCTTACGGTGTGGGTCCGGCTCGATGGCGAGCGCGTCGCGGACATTCGTTTCGAAGGCACGGGCTGCGCCATCTCGACCGCGTCGGCCTCACTCATGACCGAAGCGGTCAAGGGCAAGGATAAGGCGGCAATCGAGGCGCTGTATCGGCAGATCCACACGCTGCTGACGCAGCACGACGCGCCCGCCGATCCCGCACTCGGCAAGCTCGTTGCCCTGGCCGGCGTCAGCGAGTTTCCGGCCCGGGTCAAATGCGCCACGCTGTGCTGGCACACGCTGAACGCCGCGCTCGAGCAAAGCGCCGCGGCCGTCACAACGGAGTAACGCGCCACCATGCCCGGTTACGACAGCGAACCATTCGTCGTGCAGCGCGAAGTCCGCGCGGTCATCGTGCCGGCCGGCACTGAAGTGACGCTGCAGCCCGGCCAGTCCGGCTACATCACCCAGGCGCTCGGGGGCAGCTTCACCGTCTACGTCGACGGCAACCTGTTCCGCATCGCCGGCGAGGACGCCGCCGCCATCGGCCGCGAGCCGGTCAAGGCCCCGGAGCTGCCGCCGAATGCGACCGAAGAGGACGTGCGCCAGCTCGCCTGGGAGCAGATGCGCACCTGCTACGACCCGGAGATTCCGATCAACATCGTCGAGCTCGGGCTGGTGTACTCATGCGAGGTCCAGGCGAACGAGGACGGCACGCGCAGCGTCGCGGTCAGCATGACGCTCACCGCGCCCGGCTGCGGCATGGGCGAGATATTGGTCGATGACGTGCGCGACAAGATCGAGCGGATCCCGACGGTGCGCGAGGCTCGTGTCGAGCTGACCTTCGAGCCGCCGTGGAACCACAGCATGATGAGTGAGGCGGCGCGCCTGCAGACGGGAATGTTCTGATGCGCTGGCTCGACGTCGGCGCGGCGGCGGACCTGTCCGAGGAGACGCCCCTGGAAGTGGACCTCGACGGCCGGGCGGTGCTGGTGGTGCGCTGCGGTGCCGAGCTGCATGCGGTCGATGACCAGTGCACCCACGACGGCGAGCGCCTCGAGGGTGCCG
>JAKAFQ010000751.1 GCA_021817875.1 Pseudomonadota bacterium | reverse complement strand
CAGCCAGGCCTGCCCGGCGCCGGGTCCGGAGCGGATGAAGGCGCTGAACAGCCACCCGGAGATCACCACGCCCACCATGAACAGTCCCTCGATGAGGTTGGTCAGGCGGGCATGCTCGCCCTGGCTGCCCGTCAACAGCCCGATCGCGCCATAGACCGACACCTTGGTGAGGGCGAAGGAGATGCCGACGCAGACGAACAGCAGCGCGGTGGTGTGGAAGCTCGGATACAGCGGCATCAGCGTGCAGGCGACGGCGACCACCCCGAGGGCGATCAGGATCGCGCGCCGATAGCCGAACAGCGGCAG
This sequence comes from Pseudomonadota bacterium, assembly GCA_021817875.1. The sequence goes on along the minus strand of JAKAFQ010000751.1, from coordinate 2,393 downwards.
GAACGAGGCGACGGCGAACGAGGTGATCACGATCGGCAGATCCTTGAACAGCTCGAGCAGGCTCGCTTCGGGCTTGCCGACCCCGAAGCTGTGGATGGCCTGCAGGATCACCGTGCCGACGCTGTTCAGCAGGACCGCGAAGATCATGAAGCTCAGCGCCAGCGCGCCGATCATGCGGAACCGGTTGGCAGAGTGCGTCATGCGGTGGATCGGTCTTTACGGGCGCGCCGGGCCCGTGGATCATAGCGGGATCTGCAACGACGCGAACCGTCCGTGCCGGAACGCAAGAGAAAGAACCCGAACGCGCCGGCCAGCCTGACCATGGCGGACCTGGCCGGTCTCGCCGGGGTGTCCACGATCACCGTGTCGCGGGCCCTCGCCGGCAGCGCGCTCGTGAGCCCCGCCACGCGCGAGCGCGTCCAGCAGCTCGCGCGCAAGCACGGTTACAAGCTCAATCTCAGCGCGCGTAACTTGCGCCTGCGCCGCAGCCACGCCGTGGCGGTGATCGTCGAGATGACCCCGACGCCCGAGCGCACGATGTGGGACCCGTATCCGCTGGCGCTGCTCGGGGGTATTTCCCAGGAACTCACCTCGGCCGGCTACAACGTGCTGCTGACCACCCGGCAGGCCGCCGGTGAGGTCGCGGTGCAGGCCGCCGACGGACTGATTCTGCTCGGCCAGGGCGCGCACCAGGACGCGGTGCATGTCTACGAGAAGCTGGGGCTGCCGATGGTGGTCTGGGGCGCAGCCGGTGCCGGCGATCAGCACATCGTCGTGGGCAGCGACAATCGCCATGGTGGGCTGAGCGTCGCGGAGCGGTTCGTCTCCATCGGCCGCCGCCACCCAGTGTTCATCGGCAACCCGGACCATCCCGAGATGGCCCAGCGCCTCGGTGGCTTCGTCGATGAGCTCGAGCGCCACGGCATCCGGCCGCTGCTGATGCGCCGCGCGGACTTCACGCTCGAGGCCGGGGCTCACGCGGTGCGCTCGCTGCACAACCGCCGCGTGCAGTTTGATGCCATCTTCGCCTGCTCGGACCTGGTGGCCATGGGCGCGATCCGTGCGCTGGTGGAGCTCGGGCAATCGGTGCCCGAGGACGTGTCGGTCATCGGTTACGACGACACGCCCCAGGGCGGAACGTTCCTGCCGCCGCTCTCGACCGTGCGCCAGAACTGGCAGGAGGGCGGCGTGCTGCTGGCGCGCAAGGTGCTCGGCCTGCTTGGCGGCGAGACGGTGGAGTCCCAGATGCTGCCGACGGCCCTGGTGCTGCGCTCGACCTGAGCGACACCCCTGCGGGGCGCCTCAGGGGGCGAGCCCGATCTGCGCGTAGCGGCGCGCAACATCCGCGTGGAGCTTCTCGGCGGCCGCAAAGTCCGCCTGCGCGGCCGAGCTCTGCCCGAGGCGCCGTTCGGCGAGCCCCCGGCCGTAGAGTGGCAGGGGCCGATGCGGGTGGGCGCGTAGCGCGTTGTCGTAGTCGCGCAGGGCCCGGTGCCAGCGGCCGAGCCGCAGATACACCAGGGCGCGGCTGTCGAGCACCGGGGTTGAGCCGGGCAGTCGCGCGAGTGCCCGATCACAGTCCCGCAAGGCCCGGTGCAGGTGCCGGTCGGCGGCCGCGAGCGCCCAGCACCGCCCATTCCAGGCATACGGCAGCCCCGCATCCTCGCGGTGGTGGCGTATCCACGCGTCGAATGCGTGCTCGGCCAGGGCGAAGGCGCCCGCCTGGTCGGCGAGCAGGCCGAGCGTCATCTGCGCCACCGAATCGGCGGGCATCACCGCGCTTGCCGCCGCGAGATCGGTGCTCGCGGCCGCGGTGAGTGCCGTCCAGGCACTCACCGCGGCGCTGCTACGCAGTGCCAGTCGGGCCGTCGCCCGGCCGAGCAGTGCCGGATAGTGCCCGGGCTGCAGGCGCAGCGCCGTGTTGAAATCCGCGAGCGCCGGGGCGGGCTGCTGCGCATCGAGCTCCGTCTGGCCGCGGTACACGAAACAGCGCGCCCGGGTGGGCGCGAGTGCGCAGGCGCGGTTGAAGTCGGCGAGCGCCTGGGGATACTCCCCGCGCGCCCGCGCGGCCATGGCGCTGCGGATGAGCCCGTCCGCCGTGCCGGACGGCGCGCTGAGCGCCGCGCCCGCGGCCCCGGTGGGCTCGCCCAGCGCGAATACCGGGCCGCCGCTGTAGGTGAAATAGATCTTGTTCTGGCTGTTGGCGATGTAGACGTGGTGGGCGAGAAAGAAGTCCGCGCCGAGCACCAGGTCGGCCGTGCCGCTGAACGCCGGCATCGGGATGACCATCAGGTGCGTGTGCTCGATCGTCTCGCCGCCGATCTGCAGTTTCGCGACCGGCGCGCTCCAGGCGTTGACGAAGCGGTGCGCGATGCCGCCGGCGCGTCCGGCGGCCT
>JAKAFQ010000093.1 GCA_021817875.1 Pseudomonadota bacterium | reverse complement strand
GCCCTTCATCGAGTCTCTATGCCAGGGGTTCGTGAAAACCTGCGGCAGATTCAGTGTCTCGGACAGCGAACCTTCCTGGTCGTTGAAGCTCGGCTTCCAGGTCACCCCGGAGATCCTGATTTATGCGTTGAATTCATCGGGATACAAGTCCGGCGGCGTCAATCTGCATCTTGAGCTGCCCGGCTTCACCCTGGCCCCGCCGCCGTTCAAGCCCGAGGTCAACCTGGTGGATGAGCTCGGCATCAAGACCACGATGTTCGACCGTCATTTGCGGCTGAACGTCGACGGCTACGAGTCGTTCTATCGCAATTACCAGATACAGCAGTTCCTTGGGGGAGTGCCCATGACGCAGGGCCCCGGTCGTGCGCAGATCGACGGCATCGAGATGAACGCGGTCGGAATCTTCGGCGGCATGGGGTTCAACCTCGCGGCATCCTACATGCACTCCAGGGTATCGCAGAACTTCACGTACCTGCAGAACCTGGGGCCGCCGCTGACGATTACCAGCGGCACGGAGATGCCGTACGCGCCGAAATTCATGCTGAACGGTGGTGTGCAGTACAGTGTGCCGCTTGGCAGCGGTATCGCCACGCCGCGTCTGCAGTACCAGTACATCGACTCACAATACAACATCATCACGCACGCCGTGGCGCCGGCGCCGGATGAGCTGATTCCGTCGCACGGCACCCTGGATTTCAGCCTGACCTACCGGGCGGCGAAGCACTGGGTGGTGGAGGGTTACGTGAGAAACCTCACCAACAGGACTTATATCTCGGCAATTCTCCCCAACCCGCAGCCTGCGGCGAGCTGGCTGTTGTATGGCGCACCGAGACAGTATGGTGTACGTCTGAAATACGCCTTCTAACCCGGGCGGGCTCGGCAGGGTGCGGCATCTGAGTCCCCGGGGCGGCGGCGGGCGGTCGGCGGTGGGGCGCGAGCCCGGCACTGGGCTCCAGGCGGTGTCCGTGGTCGCGATCGAAGGTGAATCCCGGACGGTGGTGGGCGCGCCGTGCCGGGGATTCGGCGGCGGGATCGCCGGTGAAACGCACGGTGCCGCGGTGCGTGGCCGCGCGGCCCGTCAACCGCTGGCGCGGCGTACCAGCTTGAAGCCGACGTCGGCGACCGGTTCTTCGATAGGCTTTCGTTGCATTCGCCGGAGCAGAAATTCCGCCGCTTTGAGGCCGATCACGTGACCGTCGATTTTGATCGTCGTCAGACTGGGTTCGAGGTCGGAGGCGAACTCGAGGTCGCCGAAGCCGACCACCGCGATGTCGTCCGGCACCCGGATGCCGCGCAATCGCAACTCATCGAGCGCACCGTGCGCGATCCAGTCCGAGGAGCACACGATGATCTCGGGCCGTCCGCCACCATCGAGGTGCTCGGCGACGGACGCGCGGCCGGAGCGGTAGGACGTCGGGCTGGCAAACGCCGCGACGGCGGGCTCCGGTGCGCCGTGTTCCATCATCGCCTTGGCAAATCCATACCGGCGAGCCAGCACCCGCACGCCCGTCGCCGATGCCACGAAGGCGCGCCGCCGTCCGGCGCCGAGGGCATGGGCGGCAATTGCGCGACCGACAGCCTCGTGGGAGAAGCCGACGACCAGATCGATGGGCTGCGGTGGCAGATCCCAGGTCTCTATGGTCGTGATTCCCGAACTCTTCAGCAGTTGACGCGTCTCGATGCGCAGAGTGGACCCGGTGAGGATGATCCCTTCGGGCCGACGTCCGACGATCGTCATCACCTGTTGCTCAATGCGCTCATCGTGCGCGCCCGTCAGTCCCAGCATGACGCTATGGCCGCTGTCGGCAAGGGTATCGGTCAGCGCCTGGATGGTGCCGGCGAACAAAGACTGGGAGATGGAGGGAATCAGCGCGGCCACCAGCCGCGTCCGGTTTGACGCCAGGGCGCCGGCGAGCAGGTTCGGCACGTAGCCCAGGCGCGCGACCGCCTCGCGCACCCGTTGCGCAGTCCGGGGCGCGAGCATGTCGGGCGAGTTGAAAAAACGCGAAACGGTCGCCGATGATACCTGTGCCGCGCGTGCGACCGCATCCAGGGTCTTGCCGGTGGGCCTGACTCGCATGTTGCGGAGGGATGGCCGCCGCGTTTTCGGTCCGCCGGACCGGGCTCTCGCGTGTTTAGTCATCGACATAAGGATGCGGGCATCATGTCGGCAATTCGCGTGGTGTGCAAGCGAGGAACCAGATACCGCCGAGCGCGGCTGCCGCGCCGCTCTCGCGGCCGACCCGGTCTGGTTGAGAGTGTAAGCGCTTGCATATAGACTTCGGCCGATACCGCGCGCCGCGGCGCGCTGCCCGAGCAAACGGATAATGGGACGAGCGGTGTAGGTCCGCGGGTTCTTGCGGTGGCGGGAGGCTCGGGTCGGGTGTGGCGGTGGGTTGCGAGGCGGACGGGGCAGCCGGGGCGAGGGGGTTCGCCGGGAGATGCGTTGTGCAGATGGCTGAGCAGATCGGCAGGAAGGTGCACTGGCGCCTCGGGATGGCGGGCATTGCGGTTCTGCTGGTGAGCTCGCTCGATCGGGTCAACCTCAGCTTTGCCGCTCTGGGCATGAACGGCGCGCTGGGACTGACGCCGAGTCAGTATGGCTTTGGTGCCGGGGTGCTGTTCGCGGGCTTTCTCGCCGGGCAATACCCGAGTGTGCTGTGGCTGCAGCGCGTCGGCATGCGCCGCTGGCTGAGCACCTGCGCGGTGCTCTGGGCGGTGTGCGCCGGCGGGGTGGCGTTCGTGCGTACGCCGGTTGAGCTGTACGGGCTGCGGGTGCTGCTCGGCTGCGCCGAGGGCGGGCTTGCGCCCGGCATCGTGCTGTATCTGAGCCAGTTTGCCAGCGAGCGCGAGCGCGCGACGACGTTCGCGCTGCCGATGCTCGCCATTCCCGCCTCGATCGTGATCGGCAGCCCGATCTCCGGATGGCTGATGAGCGCGCCGGCGCCGTTTGGCCTGGCGCCGTGGCGGTGGATGCTGGTCGCCGAAGCGCTGCCGGCGCTGCTGCTGGGGATCGGGGCCTGGGCGTACTTCCCGGACGCGCCGCAGCAGGCCCGCTGGCTGAGCGCCGAGGAGCGGGACTGGCTTCACTCGCATGCCTCGCATCGGGTCGGCTCGCGGCTCGCCAACGACTGGAGCGTGCTGCGATCGCCGCTGGTGTGGGCGGCGGCGTTGCTGTGGTTTGGGCTGCTGTCGGGGGCCTACGGCATCATGTTCTGGCTGCCGCAGGTGATCAGACGGCTGACCGGGGTCGGTCCGCTCGAAGTGGGCTGGGTGAACGCGCTGCCCTGGCTCGGTGCGATGGTCGGCATGTACTACAATTCCGCGCACTCGGACCGCAGCGGGGAGCGCTTCTGGCACATTGCCGCGCCCGCGGCGCTTTCGGCGGCCGGCATCATCGGCGCGTGGATGGCCGGCGGCGGCGTTGCGGCCCTGGTCGCGCTGCTCATCGCCGGCTTCGGGCTGGGGGCGGCCCAGGGCGCCTTCTGGGCACTGCCCACCCGCATGCTGACCCAGAGCACGCTTGCGGTGGCGGTCGTGGCCATCAACATCGCCGGAAGCGCCGGAGGGTTCGTGATGCCGCATCTCATCGGGTATCTGGTCGAGCGCAGCGGCGGCTTCGGGGTGCCCTCGTTGCTGATCGGGGTCATCTTGCTGGCGTGCGTCCCGCTCGTGTTGTCGATCCGCCTGATGCCCGCGGCCGCGGCCTCTCCTGACATCGCATCATGACGAGCATCGTCGCCTGTGGGGACGTGGCGGTCCGGCGCTCAGACTGCGCGTCGATGTTCGTCGGATGTCGTGACGCGTTCCGTACGGCCGACCTGTGCTTCGCACAGCTCGAGGCACCGATCAGTGATCGCGGCTCGAAGGCCCCGAACGCCAGGCTCGCGATGCGCGCCCCCGTGGCGATGGCCCGAGCGGTACGTGACGCCGGCATCGACGTGGTTTCCGTCGCCGGCAATCATTGTCTCGACTTCGGCTACGAGGCGCTTGCCGACACCTTGCGGCACCTGGCCGATGTGGGTGTGCAGTCCTGTGGGGCCGGAGGCAATCTGGAGAGCGCCCGCGAGCCGGTATTCGCCCTGGCCGGCCGGCATCGCGTCGCGGTCATCGCCGCCTGCTCGATATTACCCGAGGGTTATGCGGCGCAGGCCGAAAAGCCGGGCTGCGCGCCGCTGCGGGCGTTTACCGTTTACGAGGCGATCGAACCCGATCAGCCCGGGACGCCCCCGAGAACGCACAGCTTCCCGCATCGGGAGGACGTGGATGCCCTGATCGAACGCATCCGGCGTGCGCGCGCGGTGGCCGACCGGGTTCTGATTTCGTTGCACTGGGGCGTTCACATGGTGCCGTTCGTGCTGGCCGATTACCAGAAAGTGGTGGCGCATGCGCTGATCGATGCGGGCGCGGATGCGATTTTCGGTCATCATCCGCACCTGCTGAAGGGCATCGAGATCTACCGAAATCGCCCCGTTTTCTACAGTCTCGGCAACTTCGCCCTGGAGCAGCCGCACGTCTGGGACCCCGCGATTCTGCAGTCGCCCTCGTTCCGTCACCTCGTGAGTCTGCATCCGGAATGGGACCTCGAGCGCAGCTACATGCTGCCGCAGAGCACTCGGCATACGGGGCTTGCAAAGCTGCTGCTCGCTGAGGACGGCTCGCTCGAATGCCGTTTCTGCCCGGCATGGATCGAGGAAGACAGTGCGCCGCGGATGCTGAGTGCCGCAGACCCGCAGTTCGATGCGGTGAGACGCTTCCTCGAAGAGAGTAGTCGCGCGGCGGGGCTCGATACGCGCTTTCAGATCGAGGGCGATGAGCTGGTGCTGGAGTGAGTCAGCCGATGCTCAATAGGACAGCCTGACAGCCACCCGGCGGCGCGAGGCAGCCGCGAGGCCGGCCGGTCGCGCAAGAGGAGGCGGATTGAACCGCCACCGCACCCGGAGCATCGCTGGTGTGGCGCCGAGGCGGCGTAACGCCAGAGCCACCATCTGGGCGCGCTTGCGGGCCAATTGCGGCTTCTCTGCCATTGGCCGTCCCGAGATGATTTGCGGCCGGGTCACCGCGTATCCGATCACCTCGACCCGCCGCGGATGGCCTGCACGGATATATCGGCCGATCTGATCGAGGATGATCTCGCTGTATTGGTACTGCAGGAAATCCGAATCAAATGTGAACTGAATATGCCACGTCCGCGCCACATACGGCGGCGGCGGCAGCTTTTCCACGACATCGGCCGGCGGGAGCACATCCCTGGGATCGAGGACGAAGCGTCGGCCCGGGAAGCCATCCGCCGGGAGCATGAATGCGGGGCACCGGCGGGCGAGCGGCGAGACGACCACCGGAGAGAGTACGACGCCGCCGCACGGCGTGTGCTTCAGCGAACCGATTCCGGAGGCGGGAGAGTCGCCGAGGCGGCCTTCGACGAGCACTTCGTGTCCAAGTTGCGGTTTCATGCGGCCCCGGCTGATGTCGTAGAGGATGCCGCTCGAGTTGTCGGTCGTGAGCCAACAGCCGGATTTCGGCCCACTGTTGCTGTTACGATAGACGGGACAGCCGATGAAGGTCCGGTCGGCGCCGGCGGACTGCGCCTGCGCGATGCGCACGATGGCCGAGCACGCGAGCAGGCAGATGAACGCGCCGCCCGAAAATCCGCCCAACCGACCGTTCATAGGACGCTCAGGAGGTTCGTCAAGTCCGTCTTCTCCTGCCCGGTGAGTCCGATGTGATAGCGGCGGTTGTAGAAATCCACGATGGCGCGCAGCGTCGGCGCCGAACCGTTCGAGAAATACGGCGGGCGGGCGGCCAGGCCCCGCATGTCCTGAATGGTGATCTTGCCGATGTCGGCGCATTTGCCGGTCGTCAGGGCATAACCGGGGTCGTGAGTGTACACCACGCGCCCCAGATAGGGCTGTGGGGAATACTTGCGGTAGCAGGTGAGCTTGAACAACGGCAGGTAGGGTTGGGGCTCCGCGAAAGGCTCGTTGGTGGTTCCGATATCGACCTGTCCCGGCGCCACGTCCATGCCCGTGCGCGCCATGTTGTGGCAGAAGCTGCAGCTGTTGCGCGTGGGGTTTCCGAAATTCATCGAATTGAGGCCGGCTGAGTCGCTGATCAGAAAAGTCCGGTCACGGAATATCCTGATGCCACGGGCCACGGATGCACGAAAGGCCCGTTGCGCCGCCGTCATGTGACAGCTCTTGTCGTGCATCCAGCTGTCGAACTCCGACCACTGCCCGTGCCCGAGTGCGTCGAGAACGGCAGGCTTGCCTGCGGCCAATGCGTCGGGGCCGCCATGAGCGCCACAAGCGGTGAGTGAGCCTCCGATGAAGCTTGCACTCTGTGCGACGTAAACGTGGGATTCGAACTCGATGATTTGCGCGACCTTCCCGGGGCTCAGCGGCCCGTGCCGCTGCAGATGGGTCCGCAGCGCATCGAGAGCCTGCTCCCGCAGCGTCCGATCACGGCCGTCGGCCATGAGATTGCCGCTGTAGCGCTTCCCGGTGCGTGGATCGATGGCGAGCGGCAATCCCGTCTTCGGGTCGAAAACAAAACCATAGCTCGTCGCGTATTTGAGGTTGGCTGCCGGACGCGGCCGGCGGTATACGGAGATCATCGGGTGCGCGCTGTAAAGGCCGTACACCGGATCGAGGTTGCACCCGGTCGGATCGTGCATCACCTGGATCCTGAACTGAGGGGTGATCGGGCGGCCGTCTGGTGTACGCGGCGGCCAGGGACGGGCGATGCGGAATAATCCGTAGTCGAGCAGCAGCGAATGGGAAGCCGCCTTGTCCTGGGGCAGAGACGGACAGTTCGAACCGTCATAGGCGGCGAATATCGGGTCCCGTCCATGCGTCTCGGCCCACCGGGCCCGAATTGCCTGAACGGACACGCTCATGCCGTCGAGGGGCTGGTGGCACGTCACGCACGCGCGGCCATTGCTGCCCAGGGAGGTGAAAAATGGGTTGCCGCGGGTGTCGACCGGACCGCCCACGTGAATCACCGTGACCACTCCGGTGGCGTCGGGATAACTCGCGCGCGCGGGGAAGATCCGCTTGGAATCGGGTACCCACCAGCCGGCGGCGGCCGAGGCGGCCGGCGCCGCCGTGCGCGCTTCGTGGCCGGAGGTGAGCGATGCGACAACCGCCAGGGGCAGCAGGATCACACCCGCTATGCGGCGCGGCATGGACACGATACGGAGGCTCCTCGGGTGTGATGGGCCCGGCTGCTTGGTTGCCGAAGTTCAGCGCAGGGTAGTCGAGGCAGTGTAGCGAGGGCGAGTCGGGGGCTGCAAGCGTTTACATCCTCTGCTAGCATCGATCCTCGGCCAGAACAATCACCGGGGGTCCCATGTGTGAGCATTGCTGGCAGGGACGTGGCCGCGCAGGCACACGGCGCGCGGCGATCGGGCTTGGCGCGCTGTGGATCGCTCTGCTGCTCCAGACTGCTCGAGCCAACGGTCCGACGTTTCCCGTGCACTACACCGCGCTGCCTCCCCGCGCGGCGCTCGCGCCGGTCATGAGCTGTGCGGCGCTCGCCGGCCACGCGTTCGATCGGGTTCTCGACAGTCCGGCGCGTGTGCTGTCCACCACCCTGTTGCCCGCCCACGGGAACAAGCCGCCGTTCTGTCTCGCCAAGGGATACGTGGCGCCAACGGTCCAGTTTGATCTGTGGCTGCCGACGCGCGGCTATACAGGACGGTATCTGCAAGGCGGTTGCGGTGGCAATTGCGGACGGATCATGAGTCATGTGGCGCCCGTGGCCGACGATCCGGTCGCCTTCGGGGGCGCCTTCGCCGTGGGGTTCGAGGATTCGGGCCACGTCGGCGGGGACGGCGTCTGGGCGTTGGGTGGCCGGAAGGTGCGCGAGGATTTCGCCTATCGCGCGGCTCACGTGTTCTCCGAGGCAGCTCGACGCATTCTCGCGGCCTACTACGGCCAGCCCCCGGCCTACACGTACTTCGACGGCTGCTCCGATGGCGGACGCGAAGCGATGATGGAGACTCAGCGATACCCTCACGACTTCAACGGCCTCGTCGCGGGCTCGCCCGCCTTCACCATAACGGAGGCGATGGAGCGATTCCTGTGGGAGGCGCGCTGGGGGTTCGATGCGGACGGGAGGTCAGTATGGACGCCGCAAGCCCTGCGGACACTGCATGCGGCGGTGATCGGGGCGTGCGATGCGCTGGATGGCCTGAAGGACGGACAGATCGACGACCCGCGGCGATGCCGCTTCAACCCGGGTGCGCTGCTGTGCCGACGCGGCGAACGCGACCATTGCCTGACGGCCGAGCAGGTGGAGGTGGCGCGCAAATTCTACCAGGGTCCCGAGGCTCGAGACGGCACGCCGCTCTATTACGGCGGTGAGCCGTACGGCTCCGAGCTCACCTGGGACCAGCGGTTTTCCCTTGCCGGCGCAGGCCGGTGGATGCTGCACAATTTCGTGCGTGACATGGTCTACCAGGGAAGGCTGGCGCCGGGTGTCACGGTCGACACCTGGCGCTTCGATCTCGCGAGCTTCCGGCAGCTTCGCCGGCGCGGCGCGCTGTACGATGCGAACGATGCGGATCTGTCGGCGTTCCGCGCCGCAGGCGGCAAGCTCATTCTCTGGCAGGGTGCGGCCGACCCGGCCGCAGGCGCCTACGGGTTGCCGGATTACTACCAACGCCTGAGGAATCACTCGGGAGGAGTGTGGCGGACCCAGCAGTTTGCCCGCTACTTCATCGTACCGGCGGTCTACCACTGTGGCGGCGGGTACATTCCGTACCAGGAGGATTTCCTCGGCCCGCTCGTGCGCTGGGTCGAGCAGGGCAGAGCACCGGAGGAGATCACCGCGAGCGCGCGGCTGAGTGACGGCAGGCTGCGATCCCGGCCGCTTTATCCGTATCCCATTGCCGCACGCTACGCGGGCCACGGAGACATCAACAGCGTCACGAGCTTCGAGCCTTACACGCCATCCCGTCCGCCGCAGGACGCCTACAGGTGGGCAGGCGCCCGCGGCGCCGGGGTGGCGGCGGGCCGGTCTCAGTGACCCGAAGCGGGAATCACGGGCAGAATGATCTTCGAGGGCGTCCCCGGTCCGCGCAGAATGCTGACCGGCCTGCCCGGCCCACCGGAGGGACTCGAGAACGAGACGGTCAGACGGATCCGATGCCCGGCCGGGAAGATGTAGGACATCGGCAGTAGGGCGAACTGCAGCTCGGTGGGCTTCCCGGGATCGAGCGGCCGCGCGTCCTTTTTGAGAAACGGGTGCCAGGGCAGACCAAAGTCGTTGTATGTCGGGTTGGCCAGGGCGCGGTCGGATGCGCGCAGGCGTCCGAACATCTGATAGGAGCGCGTCGCTCCGTCCGGCGCCACATCATCCAGCCACGCAATGACATCGGTATCCGGAGCCCGAGTCGCGATCCACAGGTTCATCACCGGAAAGCCGGTGATCTGGACGCCGTGAGACAGCGGCGCCGTCTCGTAAGTGAGTCCTCCGGTCGGCCGCTGCACGAAAATAGGATTCGCCTTGGGCGGCGCCGCCATGGGCGTCGTGTCCCGTCCCGGGCTCCCGGGCGCAGCTTTGCCGAGATCGCCGCCGCGCCCGAGGAAGAACGCGGTCTTGACCTCATTGGGCAGCGGCCATGTCCAGGCGGTCCGCCAGGCGCTCTGCGCCGGGGCGTTGTACGTGTAGTAGGTCACGGGCGGCTGTCGCATCACCCCGTTGTGGATCCCTTTCAGCCAGTAATCGAAGAACCGCCGCTCCTCGGTGACCACGGAAAAACCGGTGTCCTGCCAGACCGTCCGCCAGCCGCAGTGCCTGCCGGGACCGATGAGCAGCTTGACGCGGCCTTTCGGCAGATTGGCGAACAGTTCGAAGGCGGCCAGCTTCGTGCCCGCCTCGTTCCAGTTGGACGTGGCATAGACCCCGAAATGTCCGCGCCGCAGCGCGTTGAGATGGGTCGAGGGGCTCGACAGGACCCACCACTTGACGCCGCCGAGCTCGGGGGCCCGGCTGTCACGGAATGGCAGGTCGCTGCCAACCCCGACATCAGGCGCATCGATGTTGTTCCGGTGCTCGGCGATCGCCTGAGCGAGTTCCGCCGGTCCGTCGGGGCCATCGACCGCCACGGCCGTCTTGTCCCGGGCCGCGGTAACCGCCTGGGAAACGGGCAGGAACGGCCGCAACGGCACCCCGCCGATGACCAGGAACGAATACGCGTCAAACACCGAGCTCATGGGGAAAATCGCCTTCAATGCCGGCGGGCGGGTGGTCGCCGCCTGCACCTGGCTGCCGCCCGTCGCCGAACAACCCCACATGCCGACACGCCCGTTGCTCCAGGGCTGTCTGGCGAACCACTGGGTCATGTCATAGGCATCGGTCGTCGCCGGAGGAACGAACTCGCCGAAATTGAAAACCTTGTTGCTGCCGAACGACGCGTACAGCCCGCGGAAGTCGACCACTGCGACGTTGTAGCCGTATTTCACCAGCTGCAGAGCGAAGCCCGGATACGCGCTCACGGTCGGTGCTCCGCGGAAGCCGTAGCGGCGATTGTATGGGGTATTCATCCATATGACCGGTAACTTCCGTTTCGCGAGCACTCCGTGGAGTGTCGGTCGAAACAGATCGACGGCAAGCTTCGTTCCGTCGCGCGCCTGGACATAGAAAGAGGTTCTCCTGTAGCCGTCGTACAGTACCGGCGCATAACCCGAATAGTAGCCGGGCTCGGAAATCCTCGGCGCGCCGTCCGGGTGCGCGGCATGCGCGGCGCTGCCGGGCAGCACGAGGCCGAGAAAAGCCATCGGTAACAGCGTCTTGAACGTCGATTTCGCCATCTCCGTCCCCTTCATTGCGGTGATTCACGCAGAAGCGACGGCGTCGTTCCCCGCGCGTCACACCAGATCCGCGCCCCTTAGAAACTCCGCGACCAGCGCCAGCATTTTTCCGCGGTCCCAGCCCCCCGAGGCGACCATGTCGGCGTCTACCGTCAGCGTCGGCACCCCCGCTGCTTCGAGCGCCCGTGCCGTCAGCCGGATGCCCGATTGAGAGATGCGGTTGCCTGGCGGCATCAGAATGAGCGCGGCATCGATGCCGCAGCGCCGGGCCTCGCTCACCATCCAGGCATTCATCCATGGGGGCAGGTGCAGCACCTCGTTCATCGAGCAGATGCGGCTCGCAAGTGCGTGCAAGGGCCGCCCCTGCACCTCGCGCAGGTATTGCGGCCCGGCAAAGGGCATGTACATGGACCAGACGAATACCGCACC
>JAKAFQ010000750.1 GCA_021817875.1 Pseudomonadota bacterium | reverse complement strand
ATCGATCAAGCGCCGTTGATCAAGGTGATCCGTGAATACCTCTCGTTGTCCCGGGGCAGCGCGCAATTCGTGTGGCAGGGGGGCGAACCGCTGCTCGCGGGCGTGGAGTTCTTCAAGAACGTCGTCGCATTGCAGGCACGGCATGCCCCGCCCAACACCGTAATCAGCAATGCATTGCAGACCAACGGCACGTTGTTGAACGAGGATTGGGCGCGCTTCTTCCACCAATACAAATTCTTGATAGGCGTGAGCGTGGATGGTCCGGGCGAGATTCACGACGCGCGCCGCGTCACCGCGACCGGCGGAGGCACCTATGACCTGGTGATGCGCAACATCTTGCATCTGCGCAAGCATGCCGTCGAATTCAATATCCTCACGGTCCTGCATCAGGGCAATGTGGGCAAACCACGTGAGCTCATGGCGTTCTACCCGCGCATGAATTTCAACTACGTTCAGTTCATTCCCGGAATGGATTTCCGCGCCAACTCGCCGGACACGCCCGCGCGCTACCTGATCACGGCGGAGGAATACGGCGATTTTCTCTGCGAGACTTTCGATATCTGGTACAACGACGGCACGCCCCGAATGTCGGTACGCTTTTTCGACAGCATGCTCAGCGTGCACCTCGGGCGCACGGCCGGCGTGTGCACGCATTGCCCGACCTGCTCCCAAAATCCAATCTTCGAGCGCAATGGCGACGCCTTTCCGTGCGATTTCTATATGGGGGACCGATATCGGCTCGGCAATATCGCCGACGATTCACTGCGGGACATCCTCGATGGCCCGGCGTACCGCAAATTCCTGCGACGAAAGGCAGAATTGCCGGAACCATGCAGACGCTGCCCGCATCGTGGACTGTGTCATGGCGGTTGTCCGCGCAACCGCGCCTGGGACCCCGGCGGGCGCGCGACGGGACCCGATTATTTTTGCAGTGCCTATCGAAGATTCTTCGATTACGCCGGTGGACGGCTGATGCAGCTGGCGCGCAACCTGCGCACGCAATGGCTCATCGACTACGCCGGCAGCGGACGCGCATGGCCAGGACGCAACGACGTTTGCATCTGCGGCAGCACCCGTAAATTCAAGCACTGCTGCGGCCCGCAGCGCGACCAATGCAGGACGGACGGACGCCCGCCCGGTACCCAAAGCATCTGACCCGAAACGCCATTACAGTGCCGAAAGACTCGAGGTCAGCCCGCCACTGAAAGCGGGGAAATGTCGATGTCGCTCCGGTTCGATAGGGTCGTCGCGCTCCTTTTACCCATGAATCGCTGCGTTTACACGATTTTGGGATGGACTCTATAGAAACTCGTACTCCATGCGCAGCAGCCAGGTCTGCCGCGGCGCCGACGCGTTGAGCCCGACCAGAACGCCCGCGCGATACTCGATTCCGTTGAAGCTGCGCGGCAGCCGCCACTCGCCCGCGACGATCGGCCCGGCCTGATAGGCATGGTCCGCAGGTCGCCCGTAAGCCTCGAGTCCCGGTCGCAGCAGGCTGGACAGCGCGTAAGTGCCCGCATAATCGTAGCGGAATTCGTAGCCGCGCGAGGCGTGGCGGCCAACCTCTTTTTCCCAGATCAGATTCACGACGTGCGTGAACCGCCCGCGCGTCGCCGCGAGCAGCGGCCCGAATTCGACCGCGTCGGCGATCCCCGCGGCCGTATTCCGCTCGTAGGACGCGAGCAAGCCGAGGTCGACGGGATACTTCCCCTGAGGCGTCAGCTGGAACGTGTTCTCCAGCTCGTAGCCGATCAGTCGACGGCCCGATTTCGGCGAGTCGACGTATTTCGCAACGTAGATCTCCGGCTTCCACCACGTGGTGACGCCGTAGGCGACCGACACCTCCGCGGCCGCACCGCGCTCGTCGCGGCGCGCGTCGGTGGCACGGTAGCTGCGCCACTCGATCTCGGCCTGCGATGCGGACACGTACGGCGGGTACACGGTGAAATCATCCGCCACGGCCGGACGCGTGGTCGCGATCCCAAGGGCGCAGGTCGTCGCGAGGGTCGCGGCCGCGGCGAGGCCGCGACCCGCGTTGCGGCGCGCGATGAACGCGCCGAGGCCGGCGCCGAGCGACAACGCCGCGAGCACCGCGAGATAGAACGCCAGCTGAATCCCGTCCGGATGCGCGTTGTAACCGACCAGGACACCGAGCGCGCGGCCGGCGATCGAGCCGTCCGGAATCAGGGCCGAGCTGTCCCAAATCCGGCTGCCCCAGGCGCCGACGAGACCGCCCTGCTCCAGGAACCCGGCCGCGGTCGCGGCGAGACCGGCCGCGAGCAGGATCAGCAGGACGTTGGTGGTCCGGAAGAACTGCGCCAGCGGGATCCGCAGCAATCCGAAATAGAGCACCACCGCAAGCGCGCTGCCACCGACGATGCCGAGCGCGATTCCGGCGGTGAGTTCGGCCGTTCCGATCCCGCCGGCCGCGATCCCGTAGACGAACAGCACGACTTCCGACCCTTCGCGCAAGACCGCGAGCGCGACCACACCGAGCAGGGCCGCGAGCGAGCTCGCACCCGTACGGACCGCGCCGCCGAAGGATTGCATCCGCCGCGTCAACTCGCGCGCATGTGCGGACATCCACACGACATGCCAGCCGATCATCGCGGTGGCCGCGAGCAACACGCCCGCCTCGAGCACGTCCTGGCCCGCGCCATTCGCCAAGCCGGCGATCAGGTCCGCCGCACCGGCGACCAAGCC
>JAKAFQ010000749.1 GCA_021817875.1 Pseudomonadota bacterium | reverse complement strand
CGTGCGCATCGGCGCGCAGGACCAGATGCACGCCCTGGGACAGCTGCTCGGGGTACCCGTGCACGTGCCCGAACGCTTCGAGGCACTGCCGCAACTGCTCGCGGGTCTGAATCGGCAGCGGCTGGTGCTGATCGACACCCCGGGAGCCAGCGTGCGCGATGCGCAGTTCGATGCGCGGCTCGCCGTGCTCGGCGCCTGTGCCCCCCGGCTGGAGCCGGCCCTCGTACTGGCCGCGAGCACCCAGGCCGGCGCACTCGAAGAGACGATCGCGCGCTGCGCGGTCGTGAAGCCTGCCTCATGCCTGCTCACCAAGATGGATGAAGCCGCCAGCCTCGGCGGCGCGCTCTCGGCACTGATTCACGCGCGACTGCCGGTCTCCTACGTCAGCGACGGACAGCGCGTACCCGAGGACCTGCGCCCGGCACGCGCCCTCGAACTGGTCACACAGGCCGTGCGGCTCGCCAAGACAAGCGGCGCCGCTGCGGACGAAGATCTCCTGCGACGACGATTCGGAAAGCTTGCACATGCCAACACCTGAGCTCAGCCTGATCAACAACGCCAAACTCAAGGCACTCGCACAGCCGGTGCAGGTCATCGCCGTCACCGGTGGCAAGGGCGGCGTCGGTAAGACCAGTGTCTCGGTAAACCTCGCTACCGCACTGGCCGCGCGCAAACGCGTCGTGCTGCTCGACGGGGATCTCGGGCTGGCCAACGCCGACGTATTCCTCGGACTGTCGCCGCGCTACACACTCGCACACGTCATCAGTGGCGAGCGCACCCTGGATGAGGTGCTGATCCAGGCCCCGCAGGGCTTTCAGGTCGTCCCGGCAGCCTCGGGCGCGGCCGATCTGGCCACCATGGGCGCTGCCGAGCATCTCGGGCTGGTGCGCGCCTTCAGCTCCCTGGCCGCCCAGGTCGAGGTGCTGATTATCGATACGGCCGCCGGCATCGCTCAGGGCGTACTGCAGTTCGCACAGGCGGCACAGCAGATCCTGGTGGTCATCTGCGACGAGCCCGCCTCGCTCACCGACGGCTATGCGCTCATCAAGGTTCTCAGCCGCAATCACGGCGTGGGACGCTTCCGGGTCCTCACCAATCGGGTGCGCGGATCGGGAGCCGGGCGGGAACTGTTCGAGCGGTTCGAGCGTGTTACGACGCGCTTTCTCGATGTGGTGCTCGAATTCGCCGGCGAGATCCCCGAGGACGAATATCTCTATCGCTCGGTACGCGAACAGCGACCGGTGTGCGACGCGTACCCGGCGAGCAGCGCGGCGCGCGCCTTCAGGAAGCTCGCCGATGCGGCCGATAAATGGCCGGTGCCGTCCGGCCCGCGTGGCAACATCGAATTTTTCGTGGAGCGGCTGGTACAGCGCGGCGCCGCAAAGCTGGCGGTGGTGCCGTGAACGCGGCCAGCGCCTATGGTGGACCGCAGCGGCTGCGCGCCGCGCCCGACGCGGCCGACCTGGTGAGCCAGCACGTGGAGCTGGTGAAGCGCATTGCCTATCACCTCGCCGGGCGGCTCCCGCCCTCGGTGGAGATCGACGACCTGATGCAAGCCGGGATGCTCGGTCTGCTCGAAGCCGCCTCGAACTACGCCGCTGACCGCGGCGCAAGCTTCGAGACCTATGCTGGCATTCGCATCCGCGGCGCGATGATCGATGCTCTGCGCAAACTTGACTGGGCTCCGCGCTCGGTACACCGCAAGGCGCGCGCCGTGGCCGCCGCCGTACAGGAGATCGAACGTCAGACGGGACGCGACGCGCGCGACGGCGAAATCGCCTCGCGCCTGGGCGTGTCTCTCGAGGAATACCACACCATCGTTCGGGACGCAGCAAGCTGCCGCCTCGCCGCGCTCGACGATGCCGCGGTGACGGTCGAAGGCGAGGCGGATCCGTTCATCGAAACTGCGGACGAGGAATTCCGCGGAGCGCTCGCCACGGCCATCGACGGCCTGCCGGAGCGCGAGCGGCTCGTGATGTCGCTTTACTATACGGAGGGACTCAACCTCAAGGAGATCGGCGCTGTACTGCGGGTCACCGAGTCACGCGCCTGCCAGCTGCACGGCCAGGCACTGGTCCGCTTGAAGGCGCGTTTGAGCGATTGGCGCGACGGTCCGCAGGCGCTCGCAACAGCCATACGAGGCAAGCAGTGAACAAGCATGTGAAGTTCCTGGTGGTCGATGACTTCTCGACCATGCGACGCATCATCAAGAACCTGCTGAACGACCTCGGCTATCCCGACGTGACCGAAGCCGATGACGGGCAGACTGCCCTGCCGCTGCTGAAGGCGGGGGAGTTCGACTTTCTGATCACCGACTGGAACATGCCGGGCATGCCCGGGCTTGACCTCGTCAAGGCCGTGCGCGCCGATGCCCGGCTCGCCAAGCTGCCGGTGCTCATGCTCACCGCGGAGGCCAAGCGCGACCAGATCATCGAAGCGGCTCAGGCCGGCGTGAACGGTTACGTGATCAAGCCATTCACCGCTGAGACCCTCAAGGAAAAGCTCGACAAGATTCTGAGCGCAACCGGGAAGTGAGACAGACATGTCGAATTTTTCAATTTTGAAGGGCGAGTACGGCATCTACCTGGAGGCGATGGGCGAGGCATTCCAGTGCAATGACGAGTCGGCCTTCTTCACCGCGGTGGATCGCATCGTGCAGATGCGCGAGCCGAAGATGCTCAGCGAGATCCGCAAGCTCACCGGCG
>JAKAFQ010000748.1 GCA_021817875.1 Pseudomonadota bacterium | reverse complement strand
ACTCGCGGCGGCCGCTCGACCCGCGCCCGCCGTTCCCCGGGTGTGGCTGATCTCCAAAGGTGAGCGGATGAGCACTGCCCTCGAGCAGTGGGGCACAGCGCACGGATGGACGGTCATCTGGAAGGCCAAGCGGCTCGCGCGGCGCTGGCACGCGCCGGCCTTTGCGGCCATTCCGGGCACCTTCCTTTCGGCGGTCGGACTGTGGGCCCACTCGGCCATTGCCAATGGAGCCCCGATCCGCCTCATCGAGTACCGCGCCAATAACACCCTGGTGGTCGAGTCGACCAACGGGGACGACAACGGGTTCTAAATCATGGGTAACACCAATCTTCTGCGGCCTCTCGGTATCGCGCTAACGTGCGGGGCGCTCTCTGCCTGCGCCGCGATGCACGCTACCAACATCCCCAAGAGTGCGCTGCTCTTCCCCCCGCCATCCACAAAGGCTCCGCTGCCGCGGCCGGAGGCCGCAATCACCGCGTCCAACGGATACTTCGTGTACAGCGGGCTCACGCATCAGCACGCGCTACCGGCGCCGGCCTCGATGAAGCGCCACGTGGTGTACGAGACGATGGACGAAACGAGCGCACTCGATGCGGTGCAGTTCATCGAGAGCAACTGCGGTGTCTCGGTGGACAGCGACGATCTGCAACGCAGCGTGACTCTGCCGCCGATGTCCTACCAGGGTTCATGCGCCGGACTCATGGCTGCGGTCACCCAGGGTATTGGCTACACGAGCGAATACACGACTTACGGTGTGCGATTGATGCGTGCTGTGACGCGTACGTTTCAGCTGCCCGTGATCGGCGGGAAGATCAAGTCCGAGGCGCAGGTCGGTGCGAAGAACTCGACCGGTGGCACCGGCGGAGGCGGCGGTGGGGCGGCAGGCGCGACCAGCATCGGGACCTCGACCTCCGAATCCTCCGTCTCAACGACCCAGTCCTATGCGACCGATGAGTGGCACGGCCTGCTGCTCGAGGCCGAGGTGGTGGCATCCCCGGCGCAGATCACTGCCGATGAGGCCACCGCTACGGTGACGGTGACGGGCACCCGCGCCGACGTGCGCCGATTCTCTCGCTGGGTGCGCAGCCTCTCCCATCGACTGCAGCGGCAGGTCGAGGTCAGCGTTCAGGTCTATCAGGTGACGCTGAAGAACGACGAGAACTACGGGATTGCCCCGGGCCTCGTATGGAAGTACCTCTCCGGGTTGAACTCGATCTCCGTTGCCGCGCCCTCCGCCCTTACGCTCTCAAATGGCGCGAATCCCGGCGAGATTCAGTTCGCTTCAAAGAGCGGACCGTTCAATGGTACGCAGGCCTCCATCAGCGCGCTCTCACAGATTGGAAGCGTGCATCAGGTGTACAACAACACGCTGCTCGCGCTCGATGGCTACCCTGTCACGGTCAATGCGACGGTGAACCATGGGTATCTTGCCGAAGTGTCGACGAACGCGGCACTGAGCGGCGCGAGCACCTTCGGTTCGACGACGCTCACTCCGGGAAACATCGCCGCCGGTGTGGCGATGTCGATCACCCCGCGCATCGCCGATGGCAATCGGATCGTGCTCTCGATGGTGTTCCGCGACACGGGGAACCCGACCTTCGAGACGATCTCCTCAGGCGGCGAGGTGCTGCAGGTACCGCAGGAGTCTGTCACCTCGTTCAACCAGATGGTCGATATGCCCTCTGGCTCCACGGTGATGCTGCTCGGGTTCCGCAACGATCAGGACGATAGCCAGACAGAAGGCACCGGCAGCCCGGACTTCTGGCTGCTCGGCGGCGGGCACCTGAGGCAGGACACCAACACGATCACCGTGGTCACGGTTAGCGCCAAGGCCAGCTGAGGCCAAGGGGAAAGAATCATGCGAAAGACGTTCATCACTAGCGCAGCGGCAGTGCTCCTCGCGACGAGCACTGTTGTGTGGGCCGGGACCGTGGCACCGCCGAAGCCGGTTGGCCCTGCGGCTCCCGTGGCCCCCGGACTTGCGCCGCCTGCCAGCAATACCGCATACGAGCGTGCCGTCACGGCGTATCTCGATAACGTCGTGGAGAGGGCCCGCAAGAAGCAGCCGGATGCGCCAGCGGCGCCGCAGCATCCTCGTGAGTCAGATTCAATGGGCCCCGAATACCCGGGGCCAGCTTCAATGGGAGGTGGCCCGTCGCGGCCGACGCTGCCGCGGGTCGAGCGCATCACGATCGGCCTCCAGGCCCGGGCGGTGCTCGAGACCCCCAACGGTGGAATGCTGCGCGTTTCGCCCGGTGTCGTGACGCCCTACGGGCAGGTCACAGAGATCCGCGCCGCCGGCGTGTGGTTTCGGATGCGCGGTTCGCGCGATGCCGTGGAGCTCGCCGATATCGCTCCGGATGACAGTGGTTCGGGCAAAGCCGGGGTGAACCCGCAGCAGGCCGTTGCCCCCGGACAGGGGCAGATGGTCGGAGTCCCGCCGCCGCCGAACTTTCAGTCCGCCCCCCATCCGTGAGCAAGCCTATGGCCGAGAGCTCTGAACAGGTCGAGTTGGAGAGCGCCGCGCCTTCACTCGATACTCGCATCGTCAAGATCGGCAAGCTGCGCTTTGCGGTAGGCACGATGTGGCTCTCGTGGGCTACCACGGCGGCCAACCCTGCGGAAGCCCGCGTGTGGCTTGCGGATCAGCAGGACGTGCTGCCGGCGTTCGCGGCGCTGTTCATCGCGCCAGGCGCTGAGAATCGCACCGA
>JAKAFQ010000092.1 GCA_021817875.1 Pseudomonadota bacterium | reverse complement strand
TTGCGGTATTCCTTCCGGTACGTTCGGTGGGCGTCATGGGTGATGGCCGTCGCTACGACTACGTCGTCGCACTGCGCGCGGTCGAAACCGTCGACTTCATGACGGCTCACTGGGCCCGCCTGCCCTATGATTTCCTCGACCTCGTCTCCCGTCGCATCGTCAACGAGATCAACGGCATCTCCCGTGTCGTCTACGACATCAGCGGCAAGCCGCCGGCGACCATAGAGTGGGAGTGATCCAGGACCTTTGACCGTCGATCGGTGGCCTCCCGAATAGCAGCAACGCGCCACCCGGGATCACTCACCTGCGCGTATCGGATCAGGCGAAGAAACGCCGCCTCGCGACCACCGCGACGTCCGCACGGTTCACCTCGCCGTGACCCGGCCAGGCGCCGATGGTCGAGTGCGACCGCGAACCGCGCGGGAGCAGCTTCCCGGCATGCGGCGGATTCGCAGCACTGCAACAGGCTGCGTGATCACCAGCCCACTCGTGCCACACGGCCGCAGCTCACCTCCGGTGCTGCGCAGCGACCACCGGGTCGACCGAATGAATCTGCGCGGCGTCGAAGAATTCCATTTGCCCCGGCATCAACGCCGATACGTCGATGCTCTTTTTGACCAGGTCGATCACCAAGGAAACATGCCCCACGCGCCCCGGCACCAGCCAGTGCACCAGATATTGACCGTCGCGCAACTGACGGGCGCGATACGGCAACAGGGCCGGCGGCGGCCTGCCCGGATCAGGAGCCACCGTTCCCTCCGGACCCCTGATCATTCTGAATGAAACATGGCCATCATCGAATGTCAGACGGTATTCGCGGCCCTGTGAATACGTGTAGTGAAAACACTTCCCATCCAGATACGATGTCGCAGTCCCGCCGATCTCGTCTCCTGGCCGGAATTCGTGCTCATACTTCATCATCGTGTCCACTCCTATTGAGCATTGAGTCAACGAGCGAGGCTTTTTGCCTCTTTTGCCGTCTCCTTCCACTGGAGCATCCAGACACACCGTGACCAGATGCGACAGGTCCCGGTTGGAGACCCCGACGGGCCACGGATTGCATCAACGCGGCATGCGGTAAGGAATTCGAGCAGCCGGCAGGGTCCGCTTCGATAAGCGGCCTGTGTCCGGCATTGGCCAGGGTGCGCACCGAGCGCGTCGCCGCGTGGGCACTGAAGTCCGCACGGCATCCGTGCTGCCCGCAGGCATGTCGGCCCGCATAGATCGGCGTAAGCACCATCACTGCCGTCATCACCGTCCGATCGGCAAGCCGGGAAATCCCGCCCCGGCAGCACTGCAACCGCGGCAAGGAACGTCTCGGGCAGCTTCCTCGAGGGCGAGGGCTATCCGAGCATGCCGCCGCTGCACGGCACCGGAGCATGCCTGCGTCTGACCGAGAAGACGACTCACGCCCAAGGGCAGTGGACGCGGCGGCCCGCGCAACGCCGGCAGGCACATGTCGCCGCCGTCGCGCTCGCTGCCGATTCCCACGCCGCGACGTACCACGTGCCGTGCGAGCAGGTCTGCATTGACTTCAGCCTTCACATCCTGCAGCATCGTAACGATACCATGTGGTTTCGATAATATGCCACAAAGAAAGCGGAGGCGCGAGGCCTCGGTCAGTCGCGATCCGGCCGTCGTCCGAGCACGCATCCTCGATGCCGCCCAGGTCGAGTTCATGACTCACGGCTACCTGGCCGCCAGCACCAATCGCATCAGCCGGGCCTTCGGGGGCTCCAAGGCGACGCTGTTCCGGCACTTTTCCACCAAGATCGGCTTGCTCGAAGCGGTGGTGCAGCGCATTGCCGCCGAATGGCGCGGCGCCGTCGACTGGCGCGGCATCGACAGCCCCGAGCCCGCCGAGTGGTTGACGGTCTTCGCCCACCGGGTCCTGGTCTGGATCCTCAGGGACGAGCCACTGTTCATCGGACGGCTGGCGATCACCGAAGGCGAGCGATTGCCGCACCTGAAAAGCCTCTTCCATGCCACTGCCGGCCGACCACTCCAGGTGGTGCTGGCCCGGCAGCTGCGCATCTGGACGAAGCAAGGCCGGACTGACGTACCGGACCCGCGGCACACCGCATTGCATTTCCTTGACCTGCTGGTCGCTGGGCAGGTCAGCCGCCGGCTCTACGGCGAGCCGGCGCAGTCGGAACGCCGACTCCGCGCACATGTTGCGAGCGCGGTAGCACTGTTTCTCAATGGCTGTGGAACCCACCGGAAATCTTTCGCATGACGACGCAAGTGCACTTTGTCGGCAGTATCGGCCTGGACACGGTCGACGAGATCTTCGATACGGCGGGCGGGGCCCTGCAGGCGCGACTGCCACGCTGTCCGGATGGCGAGGTGGGTGGCCGGCGCCTGTGGATCACTTGGCAGTGGCCGTTGCTGCGCGCATCGCCCTGGCTGCAGGCAGATGACGATCGCCTGATTGCCGGACTCGGCGTGTGCCAGGTACGGCTGCGCAGCGCTGCCGATGCCGCGGGACTCGAGTTCGGCGAACTGGGCTATGCGCGCGAGGCGCGGGCATCCTATGTCGATTTCCTTGCGGCTCGCCAGCGGGGCACGTTGTCTTCGGGAACGCGCTTGCAGGTGTCGCTGCCGACTCCCTACGCCGTCGTCCAGGCATTCGTCGTGCCGCAGGATGTACCGCGCGTACTGCCAGCCTACGAGAGAGCCATGTTGCGCGAGCTCGGGCGCATCATCGCCGCGATCCCGAGCCACGATCTGGCGATCCAGTGGGACGTATGCACCGAGATGCTGACTTGGGACGGGCGCAACCCGCACCTGCCAGCCATCCCTCAGATGGCTGCGGTGTTCTCCGCCACCTTTGCCCGGCTGACTGCCGCAGTGCCGGCCGAAGTACAGCTGGGCTTTCACCTGTGCTACGGGGACCTTGACGCCGAACATGCCGTGCAGCCGGAGGACCTCGGCAAGGCAGTGGAACTGGCGCAGTTGCTGATTGGCTCGGCGCCGCGCGCGGTCGACTGGATTCACATGCCGGTGCCGGCGGCGCGCGATGACGCGGCCTATTTCGCCCCCCTGGCCGCCCTGCGAGATGAGAAGACACAGCTCATGCTTGGACTGGTCCATGCACGCGACGGCGAGGCCGGTACGCTGAGGCGGATGCGCGTGGCCGCCCGGTTCGCCCAGGGATTCGGCATCGCCACCGAGTGCGGCATCGCCCGCGCCCGCGAGCCCGCCCTGGTGCGCCGCATCATCCAGGTGCACGCGCAAGCGGCCGAGGCATTCGACCGTGGCAACTGATCGGGGATCGCCGCGGCATCAGTGGCAGCCTGCGATCCCGGCCATGGAATGCACGGCCGGGCACCGTGAGCGGCCGTCCGCCGAGCGAGCGTGCTTTGCCGTCTGCCGTGGCGAGGGCCGCGCACACCCTCGAGGGCGGAGCGTCGAGCAGGCGCTCATGATGACGGCTCCATGCTCGCGTTGACCCGACATGTCAGAGTCCGGTCCTGACACGTCCTCGCGCAGTTCCGGACGGTGCTCGCCGTGTCTCGCGCCCTACAACGCTTTGAGCCGGTTCGCGGTTCGCAGTGGAGCGGCGCCGAAGCGGCATGACTGCTGCCGGTGGCACCGCATCCGCTGCACAGGCCACTCCCCACGGATCACATTCGGGCCTCTCGCCCCGAGGATTCCTCGCCGCGTTCAGCGCCCCGGCCTTTTGAACCGGTTGCGGGCACGCTCGACCTGCGCCCGGACCACACAGCCGGCGACGTGATCGTTGATCAGCCCCATCGCCTGCATGAAGGCGTACACCGTGGTCGGCCCCACGAATCGCCAGCCGAGCTTCTTCAACGCCTTCGAGAGCGCAACCGATTCGGCCGAAGTCGATGCCGTCTGCGGCTCGCCCAAGCGTGCCGGGTCCGGCTCGTAACGCCAGATGAACGCGGCCAGCGATCCTTCCCGCCGGACGAGCGCCTGGGCACAGCGGGCGTTGTGGATCACCGCCTCGATCTTGCCGCGGTGCCGGACGATGCCCGCATCCTGCAACAGCCGCTCGACGTTGCGGGCCGTGAAGCGCGCGATGCGTTCGAAATCGAAATCCCGAAAGGCAGCGCGAAAATTCTCACGCTTCGCAAGGATGGTGCGCCAGCTCAGCCCGGCCTGAAATCCCTCCAGGCTCAGCTTTTCGAACAGACGGCGGTCGTCGGCGACCGGAAATCCCCACTCCTGGTCGTGATACGGCAGAAATTCAGGCACCGTGGCACACCAACGGCACCGTGCCTTACCATCTTCGCCCAGGATCGTCCCGCTCATGTGACCTGCTCCGATGTCCGAAGGCCTGAGGCGTCCAAGCATCGCTCGCCGCGCACTGGCCGGCGCCGTCGGTCGAGCATCCGTACGGCAGACTATCCCGGCTCGCGAGGTGCCGCCGGCTCGGGCTCTTTGGAGACCTCCGCCCGGCTCTGCAGCAAGGTCCAGGCGGCCGCGACGACGATCAACGCGTTGCAGACGATGACCGGAGTGGAGCCGATCATCACGCCGAACAGCAGCCACAACGCACCGCCGAACAACTGCACGGCCCGCAGCCCCGAGGGACGGCGGAAGAAATACGACACCACGAAAACGGCGGTCGCAGCCCATCCCACGGCGTCGGTCCAACTCATGGTCATCGGCTCCTCTCCGGCCCGGCAGACGGCGATTCGGCCGGCCAATGGTTCCCACGCCCCGACACGACCCAGCGCCGCCGCGGCCGTCAGGATCCCGCGCCTACCGATGCGGTATCGGACAGCCGCCGCCGCACCGCCGGGCCCGTCCGAAGCAATCGGCACGGACGCACGTCGCAACGCTCACGGATGACGCCACAGGCGGCCCTAATCGTCCACCCGTCCTGGTGGCGGGCAGATTCTGTCATGGGTCGAGACGCGGCGCCGCGGCGAGTGTGCCACCACCCGGCGCCTGAACACCTGGCGCATCGGAAGGCACGGATGCTCCGAGGCCTTTCTCTCGAGCGCTCAGGGCCAGGCCACCACCCGATTCTCAAGCATTTATCAGCTACCCCTCTCACGGTCACTCGTGTGCGCCGGGCGATTTAAAATATCATAAGACATTGATTTGTAGTGTAATTATCGGCTATCAGGCCCCTGTGCGACCGCTCGGAATCCGGAGGTTTCGCGCCGCAGCCAGCCGCTGAGGTATGATTGTGGGCTTTACGACGGCGCCGCGCCCGGATCCGGGCACTGCGCCCTGATCCATCGTTTTCTGGGGGTTGACTGCGTTGGCGACCATTACTCTCGATCCGCTCGATCTCTATGGACTTCGCGACTCGCTCACGGAGGAAGAGCGCATGGTGCAGGACTCGGTCCGGCGTCTCGTCGACGAGCAGGTGCTGCCCATTATCCGCGAATGCTTCGAGGAGCACCGCTTCCCGCGTGAGCTCGTTCCCCAGCTCGCCGAGCTCGGTCTGCTGGGCTCGTCCCTCAGTGGCTACGGCTGCTCCGGCCTCAACGCGATCTGCTACGGCCTGATCTGCCAGGAACTCGAGCGCGGTGATTCCGGGATCCGCAGCTTCGTGTCCGTGCAGTCGTCGCTGTGCATGTACCCGATCCATTCCTACGGTTCTGAGGAGCAGAAGCAGAAGTACCTGCCGGCGATGGCCCGCGGCGAGCTCATCGGCTGCTTCGGCCTCACCGAACCGCATGGTGGATCGGATCCGGGCAACATGAAGACCCACGCCCGCCAGCGCGGCCGCGACTGGGTACTCAACGGCTCGAAGATGTGGATCACCAACGGTTCGATCGCCGATGTGGCCGTGGTATGGGCACAGACCGACGATGGCATCCGTGGTTTCCTCATCGACAAGGGCACCCGTGGATTCACCACACAACTGATCGAGCGCAAGTTCTCACTGCGGGCTTCCGTGACTTCAGCGCTGTTCTTCGACGACGTGGTGGTACCGCAGGAAAATGTCCTGCCCGGCGTCATCGGTCTCAAGGGACCGCTCTCCTGCCTGACCCAGGCACGCTATGGCATCGCCTGGGGCGTGATCGGCGCCGCCCAGGCCTGCCTGGCACAGATGATCGACTACACCGGCACCCGCCAGCTCTTTGGCCGCCCCCTCGCCCAGAATCAGGCCATCCAGGTGCGCCTCGCGGACATGGCCCGACGGATCACCGGCGCGCAGCTGCTGGCGCTCCAGCTGGGCCGGCTCAAGGAGCGCGGGGTCATGCAGCCGGTACAGGTGTCGCTCGCCAAGTGGAACAACTGCCGGATGGCGCTCGATGTGGCCCGTGACTGCCGCGACATGCTCGGAGGCGCCGGCATCAGCGCCGAATACGCACCCATCCGCCACATGCTCAACCTCGAAAGCGTCATCACGTACGAGGGCACCGAGACCATCCACGAGCTCTCGGTCGGACGGGAGCTGACCGGGCGCAACGCGTTCTGACTGCTCAATGACCGCCGGCAGGTTCTGGAGGGAAAGGCGACCCTCCGGGACCGCGGGCACCGGCTCCTGCCCACGACCGGGTGCTCGATGCGCCGGCAGACATGCCGGCGACACCGCGCACTTCGCGGCTCACCGGCCTGCCCAGCATCGCCCAGAGTCCGGCGGTGCCGATCCGACCCGCACCCACGACAGCTCCGGGAAGCTGGCCCATTGAATTGCTGGCCGGACGCTAATGCCCCTTCACATTCGCCAGGAAATCCCGCAGTGCGGCATCGAAGAGCCCCGGATCCTGCAGAAAGGCGAAGTGACTCACCTGCGGTAAGATCAACAGCCCGCTGCCCGGAATGTGGTCGGCCATGAAAAGGGTGTCCGAGCGCTTGATCGCCTCGTCATGATCGGCGTCGACTATCCATGTCGGGACCTTGATCCCGTGGAGCTCAGCCGCGGTGAAATGCGGCTGGGTCGCCCACATCCGGGTGACCTGCTCGAGGAAAGCATCGTAATCATGAGGAGTCGGCGAGAGATGCGCGTATTCGCGCCGGGTCCGTGCGAGGTAGCGGGTGAAGACGGGACTCTTCGACACGTCTTTGGTGCCGCCCGGATCGGAATTGGCGGCGAAGGCGAAGAGCTTGGACACCCGGTCCGGGTGATGGATCGCAAGCTCCAGACCAATGATCGCGCCATCGCTCCAGCCGACCACCGCTGCCTTGCGGATGTGCAGATAGTTCATCAGACCGAGCACATCCTGTGCCATCAAAGCGTAGCTGAAAGGCGTGCCATCGCGCGTTGAGCGGCCGTGGCCACGACTGTCCATGACGATGACACGGTAACGGCCCTCGAGCGCACGCACCTGGTTTCCCCAATAGTCCGCATTGGCAAGTCCCCCGTGCAGCAGCAGCACGGGCGAGCCCCGGCCGAACTCCGCATACCAGATATCGATGCCATCGACCGGCGCGTAACCGCTCACCACGGCCTTGGGCAACGTAGGCGTCGGAGGCAAAGTGAGCCACCTCGGCACCGCAGCAGCCTCGCCGACCAGGGCCAGCCACAGCAGCCCTGCCCCAACCAGGGTACGCCACACGCCACGGACGGTCCCGCCGAGAATGGCCCGGGCTCCTTTGAGAGGGGTTGGCGCAGCCGGCATGGAGCGAGCTTATCGGAAATGCCGACAGCAGTCGCGCGGATGGGCGCCCCAGGCTTCCCAAAGGGCGAGGCAACGCCCAGGAATACCCGCCTGATTTGGCCGGATCCGTCACGGTGACCCGTGCGCCCTCCTCCGGGCAAGCCCGCACCGGCCGATGCTCAGCGGACCGCATCGTGGCCAGCAATGCCGCCTCCCGGTGCGACGCTCGCGGCACCACCCCCAGCACGGCGCTCGCTCCGCTGCCTGCGCCAGCCCGCGTGAGCGCAGGGCGACTCATTTGACCGAGTCCGAGCAGTGTCTCGCAGTGAGGAAAATCCGTGCGCATGCGAGGGTGATCGCCTGCTGCAGCGCCGTGCTATCCTAAACTGTCGAAGACGGAAAAAAGAAGAACAACCAGCGGATACGCAACGCGCAAGCACAGGCTGAGCGGGGGGTGTGAGCCATGACACAGACGCGGATCGAGCGGTACGACGGTCGACGGGATGGGAGCTTCAGCGCCACGACCGGCCGGTGATGACGCCATCGCTGGCGCAATACTCGGCTGCAGGGCAGAGCGCCGGTTCCAGCGACCGAACCGTCGCTGCTGTCAAAGATCCCCGTTCTGCGCCGCCGAGATACGCTGCACAGGGATCTTTCCGCGGAACCGGCCCACCAGGCGACGGCGGGATGGCGCCACTGAGTCCCGTGCCCGTTTGCCGAGCGATGCATTTTGACGCCCCGGTTGCATCGATACGGTGAATCTTCGCCGAATATCCCAGGAATGATGTCGCGACAGCCATGCGAACCACAACCCCGACTCCCAACGAGTTACCCGCAGACCTATCAATTCTGCGCGGATCGACCTACTCACTCTGGCGCCGATCGTTCGATGATTCCGACGAACAGGCGGCATGCATCGAATCGCTTTATCCGCAGCGCTACCACCAGGTCGGTGCCGGAGCCTTTGCTGGCGACGTGACCACCATCGATCTCGACGGTGTCCTGCTTTTCCGGGAGCGCATCAATCGCCGGCTCCTCCAGGAGGGATCGATGAATGTATTGACCATCGCATGGGTACCGAACCGCACCGGCCTGTTTCGCTCCAACGGCATGGACCTCGAGTCGGAGGGAGCGATCCTGTACGGCGAGGGTGCGGAATTCGAAGTCGTGTGCGACCCTTCCGCGATTACCGGCGTCGCCATTTCACCCCAGGCGCTCACGCGTTTCCCGGATACCGGGACTACGCCGCCGCCCAAGGTTTTGCGGGGACTGCGCTCCATTCCCGCGGCCATCGCCGCACCTCTATGCGCGACGGTCTCCCGGGCGTTCGCCGCCGAAGATGCCAGCCGCCACCCGCCGCCCGAGGGCCGGGACGCGCTGCGGCAAAAAATTCTCACACTCGTTCTGGCGATTGCCGGCCTGCCCGATACGGCAGAACGAAAGCGCTGTGAGCAAACCTACGCGCGCGTCTTCGACACAGCAAAGCGACTCATACATTCCCATCTCGCGCACTCTCTCACCATACCGCAACTCTGCCGTCAGATAGGGGTTTCCCGCCGCAATCTGTTCTACGCATTCGATGCCGTCCTCGGCATCTCACCGCACCAGTACCTGCGGACGATCCGCCTGAACACCGTCCGTCGCACCTTGAAGCAATTACCGCTGGGCGACAGACGCATCGGCAATCTTGCCTGGGAATACGGCTTCTCGAACCCGAGCCAATTTGCCGCCGATTACAAGCATCGCTTCGGTGAACTGCCATCGGAAACGGTTCCCCGGCCCCCATCGTGATCCGGGACGCGGCCCCCGTCGGCCGCCTCCGCCCTGCCCGCACTACCGGTACCGGACGCCGTAGGCGAGCCGCCTCTTTTTGCACTTTTTCGGTATCCGGGTCTGCCACCGATCCATAGACTCCCGACGAGTCGAATCACGATTCACCGGAGGGGGCACACGGCGCAATCCGCACGCCTGTTGCGCACGGCCTGCCCTTCCCCGCCGCTCACCTGCCCACGGAGGACATATGCTCGACGGGTTCATTGTCAAGCCACTGCCGAAAACCGGCGCATCCCTTGATCAGATCAAGGAGCACCTCGGCAAAATTTCCCTTCCCGAGCCGTACGCCCATCTCGCACGCGCATTCCGGGGACCGCAGGACGTGCAGGACGTGGGCAAGTGGGCATTCACTCAATTTCTGTCCGACAACGGCTTTTTTTCGCTCTACGCGCCCTACATGCAGCAAATCGAACAGGAAGTCCTCGCCATGGGCGTGAGTCTGCTCCACCCTGAAAGGAACTCCACGGGAAACTTCACCTCGGGTGGAACCGAAAGCAACTTTTCGGCCATACACGCCGCAAAGGAATGGGCGCGCGAACACAAGCCGAACGTGAGAAGACCCAATATCGTTGCGCCGTTCACCATACATCCGAGCTTCCACAAAGGCGCCCGCTACCTCGACCTCGAAATCATCACGACCGACCTTGACGAAAATGGGCGCGGAATCGCCGCGAACATCGCGAACGCGATCAACGAGAACACCATCATGATCGCGGCATCGGCACCCTCCTGGCCCTACGCGAACATCGACCCCATACCTCAGATCGCTGCCGTGGCGACGCAAGCCGGCCTGTGGATGCACGTCGATGCATGCGTGGGCGGATATATTTCACCGTTTCTCGAAAAGCTCGGCAGCAAGCTGACACCCTGGGATTTCCGCGTCCCCGGAGTCATGTCGATATCCGCCGATCTGCACAAGTTCGGGTACTGTCCGAAGCCGGCTTCGACCATTTACTGGCGTCACGTTGACCTGCAGAAATACCACTACGTCCAGGTCGACGACCCTTTTCTCGGACCGTACAAAATGGCCGGCTTTTCCGGATCGAGATCCGCCGGTCCGATTTTCGCAGCCTGGGCCGTCATGAACTATCTCGGAGAGGAAGGCTATCTGCGCCTGACGCGCCGTCTTCTGGACACCAAAGCCCGTGTGACGCGCGAACTCAGCGCCATAGATGGCATCAAAGTCTGGGATGTGGATGTCATGCCCATGCATTTTCACTCCGAAAAGGCGCCCACTGCGGCGATCTATCAGGGCATGACGGACAAGGGATGGATCATGCTCGGCCTGGTGAAGCCGCAGGCGATTACATTGACGATCGACCCCGGCCTCACCGACCAGGCGCTCGATCTTTTCTTCCGGGATTTACGCGAGGTCGTCGATCGGGTCAGCCGCGAAGCGACTCCCAAAGCGGGTGACATCCGTTACGGCTGAGGCAGGCATCTCCGTGAGCGCGCTCTTCTGCAACATCTGACGCTTACGGCGGCTACCAACGCGCTTTCCATGTTCCCTGGGACGTCATGACGACTGCTTACGCCGGCCACGGAGCGAGGCCATTTGGCGGTGCCGCACGAGGTCGCCTGTTCTGCCGAGTGCGGTCCCTGGACGCTCAGCCCTCGAAACCGAGGATCTCTCCGATGGCCTTGATCAACATGCACCACCGTCACGCACTGCAACTCCTCGCGGCAGCGCCGGTCCTGATGCTCGGACCTCTCCAGGCAGCGTCAGCCGCCGGGCGGCCTGCGCTGCAGCAACCTATGCTGCAGCAGATCGTGGTTACCGCAACCCGGGAAAGAACCACGGTGCAGACGACCCCCATCAGCATTACCGCGGTGACCGCCTCCCAGATCGCCTCCCGTGGTCTGGTAAACCTGACCAGCCTCATCCACTCTGTGCCCGGCCTCGCCGTGCGCAACGCCATGGGGCCGGGCGAGGAGGAA
>JAKAFQ010000747.1 GCA_021817875.1 Pseudomonadota bacterium | reverse complement strand
AGGTGGTGGCGTGGTTCATCGGCTGGAACCTGCTGCTCGAATACGGCATCTCGGCCTCGGCGGTGGCGGTGAGTTGGTCGGCGTACGTGGTGAATCTGCTCTCCGATGCGCACATTCACCTGCCGGCCGCCTGGATCAACGCCCCGTTCGCCCAGAGCGCGGGCGGGCACCTGGTGGCCACCGGGGCGGTCATCAACGTGCCGGCGGTGCTGATCGTGCTGGCGATGAGCGCACTGTGCTATGTCGGCATCCGCGAGACCGCCAACGCCACCAATTTCATGGTTGTCCTGAAGGTCACGGTGATCGTGATCTTCGTGGTCGCGGGCCTGAAGTTCGTCGGCGCGGCCAACTGGCATCCCTACATTCCACCCAACACCGGGACGTTCGGCCGTTTCGGCTGGACCGGGGTGCTGCAGGGCGCGGGAATCATCTTCTTCTCCTATGTGGGATTCGACACCGCCTCGACCACGGCGCTCGAGGCGCGCAATCCCCAGCGTGACCTGCCGCTCGGGATCATCGGCACGCTGGTGATCTCCACGGTGCTGTACATCGCCATGGCGGCCGTGATCACCGGGATGGTGCCGTACACCCACCTCAACGTGGCCGAGCCGGTGGCGGCGGCGCTGGATGCGCATCCGGCGCTCTCGTGGCTCGCGGTGTTCCTGAAGCTCGGCATCATCGCCGGCATGACTTCGGTGATCCTCACCTCGCTGCTCGGACAACCGCGGATTCTGCTTTCGATGGCCGATGACGGACTGCTGCCGCCCTCGATGAGCCGCTGTCACCGGCGCTTCAAGACGCCGCACGTCGCGACCGCGGTGACCGGGATCGCGGCGGCGCTCATTGCCGGGGTGTTTCCGCTCGACGTGCTGGCCGACCTGATCTCGATCGGGATCCTGCTCGCCTTCGCAGTGGTGTGCGTCGGAGTGCTGGTGATGCGCCATACCCGGCCGGATGTGCCGCGGCCGTTCCGGGTGCCGATGGCGCAGGTGCTCTGTCCGCTCGGGGCGCTCGTGTGCGCCGGCACGACGTACTTCCTGTCCGATGCCACCTGGATCCGTCTCGTGCTCTGGACCGCGCTCGGAGGCGCGATCTACGGCTTCTACGGCTTCCGGCACAGCAAGCAGCGCTCCTGACCATGGCTGAGGAAGCCGGCGTGCTGCCGGGGACCCCCGCCGCCGACGGCTGGTGGATGCCGGCGGAATTCGAGCCGCACGCCGGCTGTTGGATGTTGTGGCCGGAGCGGCCGGACAACTGGCGGCAGGCCGCGCGCCCGGCGCAGGCCGCCTTCAGCGCCGTGGCCGCCTGCATCGGCCGGTTCGAGCAGGTGCGCGTCGGCGTCTCGCCGGCGCAGCAGGCGGCGGCGCGCGCGTTGTTGCCGGCCCAGGTGCAGCTGCTGAGCCTGCCGCACGATGACTGTTGGATGCGCGATGTGGGCCCGACCTACGTGGTGAGCGGGCGGCCGGGGCTGCGCGGGGTGCATTGGCGCTTCAATGCCTGGGGCGGCCTCGCGGAGGGTCTGTATCATCCGTGGGACCGGGACGAGCGGCTGGCGGCCGAGGTGCTGGCGTACGAGAAGCGGGATCGTTACCGCGCCCCGGTCGTCATCGAGGGCGGCGCCCTGCACGTCGATGGTGAAGGCACCGCGTTGCTCACCGAACAATGCGTCCTCAATCCCAACCGCAATCCGGGCATGACGCGCGAGCGGATGGAAGCGCTGCTGCGCGAGTACCTCGGCGTGAGCCACTTCATCTGGCTCGGCCGGGGAGTGTTCAACGACGAGACCGACGGGCATATCGACAATCTCGCCTGCTTCGTCGCACCGGGCAGGGTGTGCCTCGGCTGGACCGACGACCGCGCCGATCCCCAGTACGCCATTTCCTGCGACGCCTGGGAAAGGCTGCACGATGCCCGGGATGCGCGCGGCCGCCGGCTCGAGGTCATCAAGCTGCCGATGCCGGGACCGCTGTACATGACGGAGGAGGAAGCGCGGGGCCTCGCGCCGAGCGACCATTGCAAGCCGCGCCGGGCGGGCGAGCGCCTGGCCGGCAGCTACGTCAACTTCTATTTCGCCAACGGCGGCCTGGTGATGCCGCTGCTCGATCCGCGCACCGATGCCGCGGCGGCCGAGTGCCTGCAGCGCCTGTGCCCGGATCGCCGGGTGGTGGGCGTGCCGGCGCGCGAGATTCTGCTGGGCGGTGGTGGCATACACTGCATCACCCAGCAGGTGCCGGATCCCGAGGCGAGGCGCCGGGCCCGGCCTGCCGACTGAAGAGCGCGCCGGCTCCGGCGGACGGCCGTAGTGAGACGTCAACCCGCGCATGGTTCGCATGGGGCGTGGAGTCATGGCAGCGCCCGGGGGAACGGAAACGCTCTCACCCCCGCAAAGCTCAAGCTGAAGTCCAGGCTTGGGACGCTGCCGCCAGGCTTGGATGCCCGCCGTGGCTCCGCTATCGTTGTGCGTCTCATCCTATCCCTCGAGGTATTCATGTCCAGCGGGTGTGCCCGGTCGGGAAATCGGGGCGGCGGGTTCACGGCAGCGGCCGTGAGGCGCGGGAGCAGGCCGTGAAGACTGCGGATCTCGTCGATCGGCACGATGCCGCGGTGCGTCTGTGCGATCTGCCGTTTCGCCGGTTCGGACGGGTCGGCTCATTCTGGGGCCCGATCGCGACGGTGCAGTGCTTCGAGGACAATGCGCTCCTGAAGTCCATGCTCCAGG
>JAKAFQ010000746.1 GCA_021817875.1 Pseudomonadota bacterium | reverse complement strand
AGCGCGTGCCCCGGTGGCGGACGACACGCGCTTTGGTCACCACGCGGCGGGCATTCGAGCGCAGCCGGATCGAGACCGCGGCACGCCGGCCGCGGCCGAAGCGGGACCGGCTCCGGCCCGGGCTCGAGCGGAAGCTGTTGCCGACATGACCCGCCTTCTTCGCGGCCCGCATGACCTCGCCAACGAAGGTCTGGGGACGTTTGCCGCCGGCGCGCCCATGCTGGATGCGTCCAGACCGGATGCGCAGATTGTCGTCCCGCACGGTCATGGCCGGCAATTCGCGTATCCGGAGCGGCGATGGCGCTCGGAGCCTTGAATTCGTTGAGGAAATTGCCGCAAGCGCCAGCAGTGCACAGTGGCATAATGAGCAAATTCTCCCATCCAACCAACCACATAAGCCGAGCCGACGGCCGGCCTTTTCCCTTGCCGTCCATTGGTTGGCTGCCTCCGCCGATCCTCAGACCAATGCAGTTCAGCGAATGAGTGCCCCAAAGCACGAAGACGACCGCCGCACTTCATTGCGATGACTTCCCTGTTGACGGGACGACGAACAGCCCGCTTGATGTCGGCACGAGGCCCGTCCAATCCTGCGCTGAGCGTACGCTTGGCTCGTCGTGATGTTGCCGCCGAGGGGTAGTGGTCTCGTCGGCGGATACTCTCGATGCGTCGCCCGCAAAGAGCAATGCCGCGGTCGATGAGCGGGCGATCGAGAGAGACAAAGCCGCGTCGACGGTCGTGGTGGCGCCGACAATCGGGGCGAGCCTAGTAAGGTAGGCGCGCGTCTCTGCCGGAAGGGGTCGTCCGGTGGCGAGATGATCTTCCCAGCGCGCGGGACCTGCATTGTAGGCCGCAAGGAAGCCGGGGCTGCCGTAGCGGTCGCGCAGCTCCTGCAGATAGGCAGCACCGGCCATGATGTTGTCGTGCGGGTCGTAGGGATCGTCGCCGAGATGATAGCGTCGGCGCAGCTCGGTCCAGGTGTCCGGCATGATTTGCATCAGGCCCATCGCGCCCACCGGCGAAGTCGCATGCACGTCGCCGACACTCTCGGCTTGCATGACGGCGCGTATCCAGGCAGCCGGAATGCCGTAGCGCCGGGAGGCTTCTGCTGCGAAGGCTGCAAACCGTGTGGCGAGTTCGACGTGCGATATAGGCGACGTCGTCGTCGATTGTGCGCACGACGACATGTTGGTCGCGATGAGCGCGATCGCGACGCCAATGGCGCTGACACCACCGCGCCCATGTCGGGCGAGCGCGGGCTTTCTGCATTTGCTTGCCGGGACGGGAGAAGGGCCATGGCGGAGTGGCCGCGCCGTGGGGTCAGCCGGAAGATGGGATTGCGACATGATCAATCGTCCTCCTGCGTCCAGACAGGATCGGCGCGTCCGGCGATTGCCGCGCGGGGCAGCAATCCGAAGTAACGACCGTCGAAGGAGTGCTCCGACTGCCAGTTCATGAGGAAAACTTGGCCGTTGGGGATGTGTTTGCATCCCTGCCAGACGGGAAGAGGCCGGCCGCGTCCGTCGCGATCAAGTGCGTCGCCCATCGCGATGTCGTCGACCGTGATGGCGTGATCGGTGCGACAGACGGTCTGCCCGGGAAGCGCGAGTACGCGCTTCAGCATTGGTGCGCCCATTGGCAGGTAATGCCGGTCGGCGAGGAACCGTGCGAGCGCCCGCGGTGGGCGGACGACGACAAGCTCGGCGATCTCAAGCGTGCCCACCGGATGCACGGCGTAGAGACCGATCGGCACACTGGCGCTGGCGTTCCAGATGAATCTTGGGAGGGGATGGGAGAACGCCGACGCCGCTGCCCCGAGCGCAGCGAGAGAGGTCGCGATGAGCCAGCCGAACGGCGTCATGACGCAAGCTGCCGACGCAGGAGCCAGGCGTGATGCTGGTCAGGGCTGTAGGACCGCGGTGGTTTGCCAACGAGAAGGCGATTGTGAACATGCCGCCAGTGGTCAGGCGCGACATCGGCTGGGTCGATGCCACGCTTCTCGACGGCGTCGATCGCCTGGAGGACGCGGTCAACCTTCGGCCGTCCGGTGATGCGGAGCAGAATTTCGCCACCCGGGCGGACGAAGGGCAGTGACTGATAGGCTTCACCGCGTTCGATCGTGCGCACGATATCGATGCGCGAGATGATGGTGCCGAAATCGTTGGACGCCCAGCGCACGAACGCGAAGACGCTTCCGGGCGCGAAAGTGAGGATGCGGCGGCGCCGGTCGAGGATCGCCTCGCCGCTAGCCTGGCCGAAGCGGATCCAATGCTCCACGCGGCCCTCAATCCAGGTCAACTCCACGTGCGTCAGCAGTGGCGCAGCATTGACCGAAGGTGCGCGTCCGATGTCCGGATCGGTCCTCATGTGTTGTCTCCGTCGATGTTGCGGAATTTGCTAGCGGTTAGCGGTAAGCACGCTGTTGCGGCGACGCACTGCGGGCCGCCGGCGATGCCGCGGTCGGGGTGACGAGCGAGCTCGGACAACTTGCGGCGAAGGTCGTTGGCGTCCGATCCGCTGGTGCCGAACGGGTGGTCAACGCGACAGCGCTGCTCGCACCAAGCAAAAGCGGATCTTGGCGAGTCGCCATCGATGAGCGACCCATGGTCACGTCGACTGGGCTCGTGACCGGTGGAGTGTGGGGCGAGCGCGGCATTGCCGCCGGCGTCTTGCGGATCGGGCAGCGCGGCGATCATGGTGCGCTGCTTCCGTTTTTCCCGGGCGAGTGC
>JAKAFQ010000091.1 GCA_021817875.1 Pseudomonadota bacterium | reverse complement strand
CCGGGCACCAGCGCGCCGATCAAGATCAATTTTCTCGACACCGCCGGCTCGGTGTGCTCGGGGCTGCTGCCGACCGGCCGCGTCCGCGACGCCGCCACCGTCGAGGGCATCGGCCCGATCGAGGTCACCTGCATCGACAACGGCATGCCCCTGGTCATGATGCGCGCCACAGACCTCGGCCGCACCGGACGGGAGAGCGTGGCGGATCTCAACGCCGATACCGAGCTCAAGACACGGCTCGAGGCGCTGCGGCTCGCGTGCGGGCAGCTGATGGGCCTCGGCGATGTCTCCGCCAAGACATACCCCAAGATGTGCCTGATCGCGCCGCCGGCCGCTGGCGGCAGCATCTGTACCCGCTGCTTCATCCCGCACGTCTGCCACGACGCGATCGGTGTCCTCGCCGCGGTGACCGTGGCGACCGCGTGCGTTCTGCCGGGGTCGATCGCCGATGGCATCGCAGCGGCACCCGAAGGCACGCTGCGCACGATCTCGGTCGAGCACCCGAGCGGAGAGTTCAGCGTCGAGCTGGAAACGACCGCCGGCGATCCACCCGTGGTCAGGCGCGCCGCGCTGCTGCGCACGGCGCGGCTCATCATGCGAGGGGAGGTCATGGTGCCGGCTGCGATCTGGCGCGCGGCCGACCCGAGGCGTTGACGGTCTCCCTGCCACCCGTATCGAGAATCACCGATGATCATCGACTGTCACGGCCACTACACCACCGCGCCCAAAGCGCTCGAGGAATGGCGCAAGCGCCAGATCGCCCACCTCGCCACCCCGGAGCGCGGACCGAAGGTTTCCGAGCTCAGGATCAGCGACGACGAGCT
This sequence comes from Pseudomonadota bacterium, assembly GCA_021817875.1. The sequence goes on along the minus strand of JAKAFQ010000091.1, from coordinate 10,545 downwards.
GCGCGAGAGCATCGAGGAGAACCAGCTGAAGCTGATGCGCGAGCGCGGTTCGGATCTCACTGTCTTCTCGCCGCGCGCCAGCTTCATGGCGCACCACATCGGGGATTTCAATACCAGCGCCACCTGGGCGGCGATCTGCAATGAGCTGTGCTACCGGGTCTCGACGCTGTTTCCGGAGCACTTCATCGGCGCGGCCATGCTGCCGCAGTCGCCCGGGGTCGATCCGGCGAGCTGCCTCCCGGAGCTCGAGAAATGCATCCGGGAGTATGGTTTCGTCGGCATCAACCTCAATCCCGACCCCTCGGGCGGGCACTGGAAGGAGCCGCCGCTCACCGACCGCTGGTGGTTCCCGATCTACGAGAAGATGGTCGAGTACGACATTCCGGCCATGGTGCATGTCAGCACCAGCTGCAACGCGTGCTTTCACACCACCGGGGCGCACTATCTCAATGCCGACACCACCGCGTTCATGCAGTGCGTGACCGGTGACCTGTTCAGGGAATTTCCCACGCTGCGGTTCGTCATTCCCCACGGCGGCGGGGCGGTGCCCTACCATTGGGGACGATTCCGCGGCTTGGCGCAGGCGCTCGACAAGCCGCCCCTGGAGCAGCACCTGCTCGGGAACATCTTCTTCGATACCTGCGTCTATCACCAGCCGGGCATCGACCTGCTCACCCGCGTGATCCCGATCGAGAACATCCTGTTCGCCTCGGAAATGATCGGGGCGGTGCGCGGCATCGATCCGCGCACCGGACATCATTACGATGATACCCGGCGGTACATCGAGGCCGCCGCGCTCACTGCCGAGCAGCGCAACCGGATCTACCAGGCCAATGCCCGCCGTGTCTATCCGCGGCTGCACGCCGCGCTCGAGGCTCGCGGCCACTGAAGCGCACCCGCCACCGAACTGCAGGCACCCCCCATGAGCACACCGCTGAACAATCTGGGCATCGTCAGGCGCAACATCGAGCGTGCCGAGCGTGCCGCCGTCGACAGGCTGGGCCATTTCGGGGTGGCCACGGTGCACGAGGCCATGGGCCGGGTGGGCCTGATGAAGCCCTACCTGCGCCCGATCTACCCGGGCGCGCGTGTCTGCGGCACGGCGCTCACGGTGCTGCTGCAGCCCGGAGACAACTGGATGCTGCACGTGGCCGCGGAGCAGATCCGTCCGGGCGATCTGGTGGTGGCCGCCTGCACCACCGACAGCGAGGACGGCTTCTTCGGCGAATTGCTGGCCACGTCCTTTCGGGCGCGCGGCGCCCTGGGTCTGATCATCGACGGCGGAGTGCGCGATGTGCGGGAACTGACGGAGATGAAGTTTCCGGTCTTCAGCCGCGCCATCAGCGCCAAGGGGACCGTGAAGGCGACGCTCGGCTCGGTCAATGTGCCACTGGTCTGCGCCGGCGCTCTGGTCCATCCCGGCGATGCCGTCCTCGCCGATGATGACGGCGTGGTGGTGGTGCCCGCGGCGCTGACGCAACGGGTCGCCGAGGCCGCCGCGGCGCGCGAGGCCAACGAGGCCGACAAGCGCAGGCAGCTTGCCGCCGGGGTGCTCGGGCTCGACATGTACAAGATGCGCGGGCCGCTCGAGAAGCTGGGACTGAAGTACATCGATTGAAAATGGTGAACTCAGCCCATGACGCGCTGCGGCGGGTCGGCCTGGTCGGCTACGGCGAAGTCGGCCGCATCCTGGCGGAGGACCTGCGTGCCCGCGGCATCGGACAGGTCACCGCATATGACATCAAGCTCGGCACCGCGGCCGCGGCGCCGCTGCGCGCGCACGCTGCGGCGCACGGCGTGGCGCTGGCCGCGTCGCACACGGCGCTCGCAGCGCAGAGCGACCTGCTGATCTGCGCCGTGACCGCGAGTCAGACGGTTGCGGCGGCCCGCGCGTGCGCCGCGGGCATCCCGTCCGGCGCGTGGTTTCTCGACTTCAATTCCGCCTCGCCGGGGGCAAAACAGGAAGCGGCCACGCTCATCGAGGCCGGCGGCGCACGCTATGTGGAAGGCGCGGTGATGACCTCCGTGCCGCCGTATCGCATCCGCGTGCCGCTGCTGCTCGGTGGAGCGCATGCCGCGCAACTGGCGCCGCTGCTGGAGGCATTGGGCTTCTCGCCGCAGGTGGCATCGGAGCGACTCGGTGTCGCGTCCGCCACCAAGATGTGCCGCAGCGTGGTGATCAAGGGGTTGGAAGCCCTGATCATCGAGAGCCTGACGGCGGCCCGCGCCTACGGGGTGGAGGATGCCGTGCTCGCCTCCCTGACGGAAACCTTTCCCGGAATCGATTGGCAGAAGCAGGCCACTTATTTTTTTCAGCGCGTGATCCAGCATGGCGGGCGTCGGGCGGAGGAAATGCGCGAAGCCGCCCGCACGATGCAGGAGGCCGGCCTCACTCCCTGGTCGGCGGGCGGCACGGCCGAGCGCCACAGCTGGGTCGCCGGCCTTGCCGATGCGGGTGTGTTCGGCGCTCGGGGCGAGGCGCAATTCGCGCGCAGCGCCGACTGGCGCCTCGAGTCCGACCGTATCCTCGATGGCATCCGCGCATCCCGGCTCAAGTCATCCTGATCTCGAAGCCCATGACTACTGCACACCACCAGGCCTTCACGAAATCACCCGGCTGGCTCGATTGGTATCCGCAGCCCTCCAAGCCGCGGTTCGTGCCGCCGCCGGGCGCGGTCGATGCCCACTGTCACGTCTTCGGTCCGGGCGCGGAGTTCCCCTATGCGCCGGAGCGCAAATACACCCCGTGCGACGCCAGCAAACGGCAGCTGTACGCCTTGCGGGATCATCTGGGCTTTGCGCGCAACGTGGTGGTGCAGGCCACCTGTCACGGGGCGGACAACCGGGCGATGGTGGATGCGCTGATCCATTCCGGCGGGCGCGCGCGCGGTGTGGCAACCGTGCGTCGCAGTGTCACCGACCCGGAGCTCGAGAGTCTGCACGCCAGCGGGGTGCGCGGGGTGCGCTTCAATTTCCTCAAGCGCCTGGTGGATTTCACGCCGCGCGAGGAGTTGATGGAAATCGCCGCGCGCATCGCGCCGCTCGGCTGGCACGTGGTGGTGTATTTCGAGGCGGCGGACCTGGCGGAGCTGTGGGATTTCTTCACCGCCCTGCCCACCACGGTGGTGGTCGATCACATGGGCCGGCCGGACGTCAGAGAGCCGGTGCAGGGGCCGCAGTTCCAGCGGTTCGTGCGGCTGATGCGCGAGCACCCCAATGTCTGGTGCAAGGTGTCCTGCCCGGAACGGTTGAGCGTCGCCGGACCGCCGGCGCTCGACGGCGAGCGTGAGGCCTACCGCGACGTGGTGCCCTTTGCCCGGCATCTCGTCGAGACCTTCCCCGACCGGGTGCTCTGGGGCAGCGACTGGCCCCATCCCAATCTCAAGAACCACATGCCCGATGATGGGCTGCTGGTCGATTTCATCCCGCACATCGCGCGGAGTGCCGCGGCACAGCGCAGGCTCCTGGTGGACAACCCGATGCGGCTCTATTGGCCCGAAGAAACCTGACCCGAGGCGACGGTATGGCGGCGGACAAGCCCTACGAGGACATTCCAGGCACCTGGATATTCGACGCCCAGCGCGCGCGCCTGGGCTATCACCTCAACCAGTTCCTGTACACGCTGATGAAGGAGGCGAACCGCAAGGCTTTCCTGGCGGATGAGCGCGCATACCTCGGGAATTTCGCACTGACCGAGGCACAGCGCGAGGCCGTGCTCAAGCGCGACTGGAATCGCCTCCTCGAGCTCGGCGCCGTGGTCTATGCGCTCGCCAAGCTCGCTTTCACCGACGGCAAGTCCTACCAGTTCATGGCCGCGCAGATGACCGGCATGACCGAGAAGGAGTACGTCGCGATGATGCTCAACGGCGGACGCTCGCCGGAAGGCTGGCGTTTCAAATCCGAGCGGAGGAATCACTGATGGCGCGGATCATCGCAGGGGTCGGCACTTCGCACACGCCGGCGATCGGTGCGGCGGTCGACAACGGCAGGACCGGCGAGCCGTACTGGCAGCCGCTGTTCCAGGGCTACGAGCCCGCCCGGCGATGGATGGCGAACGCCCGACCCGATGTCGTCATCATGGTCTACAACGACCATGTCAACGCCTTCGATTTCAAGGTGATTCCCACCTTCGCGCTCGGCTGCGCCGAGGAATTCGCGATCGCGGACGAGGGATGGGGCGCGCGGCCGGTGCCCGTCGTCAAGGGTCACCCGGAGCTCGCCGCGCACCTGGTCCAGTCGCTGGTGCTCGACGAATTCGACATGACCATCGTCAACGAGATGCAGGTCGACCATGGGCTCACCGTGCCGCTGACGCTGTTGTTCGGCTCGCCGCCGCAGTGGCCCTGCCGGGTGATTCCGCTGGCGGTCAACGTGGTGCAGTATCCGGCTCCGACCGGCCGACGCTGCTACCAGCTCGGCCAGGCCATCCGCCGCGCCATCGAGCGCTGGGAGGAGGACCTCAAGGTGGTCGTCTTCGGCACCGGCGGCATGTCGCACCAGATCCAGGGACCGCGTGCGGGGCTGACGAACCCGGCGTTCGACCAGGCGTTCCTCGACGACCTGTCCCGCGACCCGGAGCGCCTCAGCCGCATCCCGCCGATCGAGTACCTGCGCGAGGCCGGCGCCGAGGCCATCGAGCTCGTCATGTGGTTGCTGATGCGGGGCGCGCTTGGGCCGAAGGTGGAGGAGGTCTACCGCTTCTACCACATCCCGGCGTCCTCGACCGCGGTCGGAAACATCATCCTGGAGTGTCGATGAGACAGCCTGTTGCGGAGAAGACGATATGACTCAGACGATCAGACTCGCGCTGGCCGGTGCCGGCGCCTTCGGCATCAAGCACCTCGACGGGCTGCGCAACATCCCGGACGTTCAGGTGGTATCGCTGGTCGGCCGAACCCTGCAATCGACCCGCGAGGTCGCCGCGCGCTATGGCATTGCCCACGTGACCACGGAGCTCAAGGAAGCGCTTGCGCGTCCCGAGGTCGATGCGGTCATTCTGTGCACACCGACGCAGATCCACGCCTCGCAAGCCATCGCCTGCCTCGAGGCGGGCAAGCACGTGCAGGTGGAGATCCCGCTCGCCGACAGTCTCGCGGCTGCCGAGGACGTGGCGCGGGCGCAGAAGGCCGCGGGCAGGATCGTCATGGTCGGGCATACCCGCCGTTTCAACCCCAGCCATCAGTGGGTACACCGGAAGATTCTCTCCGGAGAGCTCAACGTTCAGCAGATGGACGTGCAGACGTATTTCTTCCGCCGCAGGAACATCAACGCGCTCGGTCAGCCGCGCTCCTGGACCGATCACCTCCTGTGGCACCACGCCGCGCATACCGTGGATCTGTTCGCCTATCAGAGCGGCGAGATCACGGCCGCGAACGCCCTGCAGGGACCGATCCATCCCGAGCTCGGCATCGCCATGGACCTGTCGATCCAGCTCCGCAGCCGCACGGGCGCGATCTGCACCCTGTCTCTTTCGTTCAACAACGACGGTCCGCTCGGCACCTACTTCCGCTACATCTGTGACAACGGCACCTACATCGCCCGGTACGATGACCTGTTCGACGGCAAGGACAACCGGATCGACGTCTCCGGCGTGGATGTTTCGATGAACGGCATCGAGCTGCAGGACCGGGAGTTCGTGGCGGCCATCCGCGAGAAACGCGAGCCCAACGCCAGCCTCGCCCAGGTGCTGCCCTGTTACCGGGTGCTGGGGGGGTTGGAACGGCAGCTCGCGCAGGCCGCGGGCTGATCCGGCCGGCCGGAGGGTCCGGCCCGACGGTGCGGGGAGATGCGGGGTGCAACGCCCCGGGTGGCGGCGCTACAGCAGCCGTTGCGCCGCGTCGAGCCAGGCGCGCTGGGTGCGACGGTAGTGCTGCGGGGAAACCCGGGCCTGGTCGAGCAGGTCCTGGGCCACCTTGCGCGCCTCATCGCGCTGTCCCTGCCGATCGAGCAGCTGCGCGTAGCGCACCGCGGCCTCGGCCCCGGGGTAGGCGTGTGCCAGGGTGCGGTATTCTTCCAGCGCCCGGGTGATGTTGCCTTCGGCTTCGAGCGAACGGGCGTAGAGCAGGTGGCGCTCCGGCGACTGGAAGTCGGGGTTGCGGCGGACCAGCTCCTCCAGGGTCGCCCGCGCCGCGGAGGCCGCGCCGTCGCCGAACTGCGCGCGGGCCAGCCCCAGCATGAGATTGGGGTCGTGCTCGTACAGGCCGGTGAGCGTCTGCCGGTACTGCTCGATGGCTTCGGCATGGCGGCCGTGCTGGGTGAGCTCCTCGGCATAGCGCTGACGGCTCGCCACGTTGCCGATGAGCTCGGCTTCGTTCGCGAAGCGGCGCAGATCGGCGAAGGGGTCCATGGCCTTCTTCAGGCCACGCGCGGTGTTCCGGGCGGTGTGGCTGCGGAACAGCTCCGGCAGGATCTCCACCACAAAGTAGGCCAGGGCGCCGATCATCGGCAGGAACAACATCACCCAGACCCAGATCCAGTTGCGGCCGGTCTTGATGCAGTGGACGATCAGACCCAGCGAGAGGAGATAGGGTAGGGCGGCGTACAGCAGATACGTCATGGAGCCGACTATGCTACCGCATCGGGCGGACCGGATCTCGCGCCCGTTGCCGGGGGGGCGGGAGGACGGGGCGGGATACTGATATTCTGGCCCCTATTTTGACGTGTTCTGCTGCCGGAAAATCCATGAACTGCTCACAGACGGCCGGGATCCGGCTCGGGATGCTGGGCCTGGCGCTGTGCCTGGGGCTGCTGCCGGTGCGCCACGCCGTGGCACGCTCGGGCGCGGTGGCGCCGCTGCGATCCGGGATCTATGTCCTGCCGGGGGCGGCCGCCGGACCGGGTCGCCCTAAGCGCGCGGCCGCCCTCGGTGCGGGCACATCCGGGGCTCCCGCCCGCCTGCGGATCGGACTGGTGCTTTCCGGCGGCGGGGCGCGCGGCATTGCCCACATTGGCGTGCTGCGGGTGTTGCAGAAGCTGCGGATACCGATCGATGCCATCGCCGGAACCAGCATGGGCGCGGTGGTGGGCGGACTGTATGCCAGCGGTCTGACCCCGAAGCAGATCGAGGCCATGGTGAAGTCCCTGAACTGGCAGGAAGCGTTCCGCGACCAGCCGCCGCGCCAGGACCTGACGCTGCGCCGCAAGGAGGAGGACGAGAACTTCCTGGTGCATTTCCCGGTCGGCGTCAAAGGGTGGCATCTGGTGTTGCCCCAGGGACTGATCGAGGGCCAGAGCCTCACCGAGATCCTGCGCCGCCTGACCTTGCCGGTGGCGCGCATCACGAACTTCAATGATCTGCCGACACCATTTCGCGCGGTGGCGACCGATCTGGCCACCGGCCGGGAGGTGGTGATGGCCTCGGGGGACCTGACGAGCGCGATGCGCGCCAGCATGTCCGCCCCGGGGGTGTTCGCGCCCGTGCCGCGCAACGGACGGCTGCTGATCGACGGCGGCTTGTCGGACAACGTGCCGATCGACATTGCGCGCGCAATGGGCGTCAACGTGCTGATCGTCGTCGACGTGAGCTACCCGTTGCGACCGCCCTCGCGGCTGAACGGCGTGGCGGGCATCAGCGCCCAGACCCTCGCGATTCTCATGCAGCGCCGCTCGGCGCGTGAGCTTGCGACCCTCGGGCCGCACGACATACTCATCCGCCCGAACCTGCAGGGGATCTCCTCGTTCGATTTCGGCAACGTGAACCGGTTGCTCGCCCTCGGCGAGGCGGCCGCCTGGAAGATGCGCAGGCGCCTCGAGGCGCTGTCGGTGAGTCCGGCGCAGTATCGCCGTTACCAGCGCCGCCGCGCGGCGCTGCGCCGGGCCCCCCCGCGCATCGCCTTCGTCGAGGTCGAGACCGGCTCGCGGCAGTTCTCCAAGCCGATCGAAAGACTGTTCGGCGACATGGTCGGCAAGCGGCTGAGCCCCGATGCGATCGCCCGGCGCATCACCACGCTCTATGGCCTGGGCGGGCTCGACACGCTCGATTACCAGCTGGTGCGCCGTGGAGCGCGCTACGGACTGCTGATCGACGCGCGCGGCGCCTCGATCGGTCCGAACTACCTGCGTGTCGGCCTGAGCCTGCGTGATGATTTCTCCGGCGACGCCACTTACGAGGCGGCCGCCCGCTACGTGATGTCCGAGATCACCCGCTCCGGCGGGGAGTGGGTCACCGACGGAGAGATCGGTCAGACCTCGCGGCTCGCGACCGAGGTGTATCTGCCGTTCTCGAAGTTCTCCGGCTGGTTCGTGACGCCGCACGTGTCGGTCGAGGCGAGCGACCTGCCGTTTCTGGTCGGCCAGAGCGAGCGTGCCGTGTACCGGGTGCACACCTTCCGCTACGGTCTCGATCTCGGTAAGCAGTTCAGCGACTGGGGCGAGGTGCGCGCCGGAGTCTATCGCGAGGAGGGTCATACGCGGCTCACCGTCGGCGACCCGGCCGATCCGCTGCTGCCGTTCCCGGCTCTGCAGGCGTTCGGCTCGCTCAGTTATTTTCTGCGCTTCAGCTACGATACCCTCGACAACATCAACTTCCCGCACTCCGGCGAACAGGCGTCGCTGCAGTGGAGCAGCGCACACCAGGTGATCGGCGCGCGGTCGAGCTACAACCGGGTGACGTTCAATTTCCTGGCGGCCCACACCTGGCGTGACCGCAACACCCTGGCGTTCTCCGCTTCCGGCGGCAGTCTGCTCAACCGCGCCACCGACCTGCGCATGGAATTCCCGCTCGGCGGCTTTCTCAACCTGTCGGGACTGAAGCAGTACTCACTGTACGGGCCGCACTATGGCATCGCCCGGCTGATGCTGTACCGCAAGATCGACCGCGGCGGACCGGGCTATCTCGACGTGCCGGTGTATCTCGGGATGTCGCTCGAGGCAGGCAACGTGTGGCAGAACATGAGCGAGGTCCGCTGGAACACGCTGCGCAAGGACGCCAGTGTGTTCATCGGCCTGGACACCTTCCTCGGGCCGGTCTACCTCGGCAGCGGCTTCGATGAGCACGGCCACCAGGCGTTCTATCTGTTCCTGGGCCGCACGTTCTGACGAGCGGGGGCGCAGGCGGGCGGGTGTTACAGGCCGCGGCTCTCGACCAGCTTCTCGACCTTCTCGAAGACCAGGGCGGGTTTGTCGCCGGAGCGGGAGTACAGGTGGCGGTGGCTCATTTCGGCGAGCGCGGCGTCCCGCTCCGCAGGGGTGGCATACCAGTGGACACGGTGCCACTCGGGGCCGAGGAGCTTGCGGAACGGGTCACCGGAGGGAAGGCTGACGCGCACGCCGTAGGGCCGCTGCTGCTCGACCGGGGACACTCTGAGGTTCTGTGGCTGGCTGATTCCCATGGCGCGCGAAGCTTAAGGTGGGAGCCCTCACAGGCGCAAGCCGGTATGATACGTATCGGAGGTTCACCATGGCGTCGCAGAAGACGACCGCGCTGCCCACCGCCGCCGAGGCGCTGCCCGGCCGCGATATCCCGCTCGAAGTGCCGCCGCTCCACGCGGTCAACGGCCGGCGCATCGCGCCGCCGTTTCCCGCGGGACTGCGCGAGGCGGTGTTCGGGCTGGGCTGTTTCTGGGGGGCTGAGCGGCTGTATTGGCAGTTGCCGGGCGTGTACTGCACCGCCGTGGGATATGCGGGCGGCTTCACGCCCAACCCGACCTACCGCGAAGTCTGCACGGGACAGACGGGTCACGCGGAGGTCGTCCGCGTTGTCTTCGACCCCGACCGCATCGCCTACGAGGCCCTGCTCGAGGCGTTCTGGGAGTCTCACGACCCCACGCAAGGCATGCGTCAGGGTGCCGACGTCGGTACCCAGTATCGTTCGGTCATCCACACCTTCGACGAGTCCCAGCAGCGTATCGCGGAAGCCTCCCGGGCGGTTTATCAGGCGCGGCTCACGGCTGCCGGCCACGGACTCATCACGACCGAGATCCGGCCTGCGACGACCTTCTTCTACGCCGAGGCGTACCACCAGCAGTACCTGGCGAAGAACCCGGACGGGTATTGCGGGCTGGGCGGCTGCGGCGTCCGTTATTCAATGGCCATTTGAGCGGCGGGACGCTGCGCAACCGTATCGGAGGCTGTTCATGCGCATTCTCGTGATGTTCCTGCTGTCGCTGCACGCGCTCGGCGGCGTGTTCTGGGCCGGCTCGACGCTCGCGCTCACCCACTCGTACTTCGAGCTGACACCGAAGCTGTTTCGAGCGCAGATGTGGGCCGCGGCGCTGACCGTCGCGGCGGGCGTGGCGCTCTGGGGCATCGCGATCCGCGGCGCGCACGGCCCGATGGCCCTTACCCTGGGGCTCGGGGCGCTGTGCGCCGTCGCCGCAGCGGGGGTGCAGGGGGCGATGCGCCGCTCACCGGTCACCGCGCAGCGAATTGCCGCGGTATTGCTTTCGGTCACCGTGATCTGCATGGTGATCTCTCCGTACGTGCTCTGAGTCCGGCGGTCTCGGGTCAACGTGAACGATCGGCGTGCGTCGAGGTCTACGGCAATGCACCCCGAGCGGGGTCCGGAGGAGGCCGCCATGCGTGGAATCACCCTGTATCGATCGGTCG
>JAKAFQ010000090.1 GCA_021817875.1 Pseudomonadota bacterium | reverse complement strand
AAGTCTTGCCAAGGTTGAGGTCGCGAGTTCGAGCCTCGTTTCCCGCTCCATATGTACTTCTGCTCAATTCCACTGACTGCCAGGGAATTGCGCAAGTCTCTGAAAGACAAAGCTTTCGGCTGATTTTGCGGTCTGCCGTGTTCTGCTGAGGGCTACTGTCAGCCACGAATTTCTAGTATATTTTTTAGTACATCGAATTCGGGCGGCTGACAGATCGGTTTTTCAGCGGAAGTGATCCCACTTCCGGAAGTGCATCTCTCCTCACCCGACGAGGCTCGAGAGAGAGATGACCCATGGCTCTGACCGAAACCCTTGTCCGCCTGCGCGCACGACCGGCGCGGACTACATCCTCAACGATCTCGACGGACTCGCGCTCTTCGTGAGAAACGTTGGAGGACGTCCTGCCACAATTGAAGGAGTCAGATGGCGTCGCCGTCCATGGAGTCGGCTGCACGGTTATCAGCAGTTCAATGTCCCCCGATACGTAGGACCGCCGGCGACGATCGAACCTGGAGACGCGTGTAAGTTCACCCTGCCGCTTGGGAATCCGGGGGACGGATGGGAAGTGCCCTTCCTCAAAGACTTTGTTGGGCGCTGGCCGCGCATTGGTGTTTACTGCGTGCGTGTGATTGCCTGGACACCCGCGGGTCAGAGAACCGTCGCTTTTTTGGCTTCGAGTCTCAAGACGTGGCTCATCAAGGCGGCTGCCGCGGCGCGCGGAGCGCGCCCAGGTGCGCAATCGCAAGGAGAGTGAGTCATGAGCGCCGACGTTGCATAGAGTTCCATCTTGGCTGGCGTCAACAACTTCTTTCGGCGAAAGTTCCAATTGTCGCTGGCCATTGGCTCCCGGTGTCTCATCGATGCGTGTCCGGTGAAGGAGAGACCCCGGCCGCTACCCGGTATTTTCGTCCCTCATTTCTCCGCCCTCGGCCCAAGCTCCTCCCCGATCCGCTGGAACTTCTCGGCCAGTTTCCTCTGGCTGGCTGCTGACCGCGCGAATACCTCTCGCGTGCTGCCGTATTCGGGGCGCGCAGCATCCTCGGCCGACCGGACCGCCTGGGCCCGGAGCGCCGTGGCGGCGTACAGAAGGTCCTGGGAGGTGAGCTGCAGGCGGGGATCGGACATGGGAGCGACTGTAGCGCCGGAGACCGGCGCACCAGCAAGCGCTCGAGCGCGGGACTGTGCAGGACCGTGCGCGGCGACCGCGCGATTTTGCGCAGCCGGAAAGTGCGCCATCATCCGTGAAATGAGCCGGGGAACCGGATCGGAATGGCCTCCCACCAGGATCTGCTCGGGAAGGCTCCTCAGGAGTCCGGCCAGTCCTTTGGGCTTCAGTTCAACCTTCCTGATCCAGATGACATCACCATGCTCGGTATCGATCAGACGTCCGACGAGTGTCATCGACATAAGATACTGTCCGCCGTGCTGCATTCGTCCCATCTCGATCTTCTTCGCCTGAAGGACGAGGAGCCCATCGACGTTCAAGAGTTTCCTCATTGTGACCGCGGTGGCGCGGTCCATGAAGGCGCTCTGCTGGATGTGTCGCTCTCGAAGGACTTCTTGGAGGTCGGAACGGCTCACAATGAGATAGCCCTTCCTCGAAACGGCCTGCATTGCAAGATTCTCCGCCTCGGTCGACAGGAAACCGCGCTGCGGCACCGCTATGACGGCGAGCCGTGATATCTGATGTGTGTCCGAGGTAAAGCGGGAAAAGGGTTGCACGGACTGCCGTTCCGGCTGAGTGCAGCCGGAAAGCGAGATCAACGCGGTGGACATCATCAGAATCGCGAGCGCAAGATATTTGCGGGTCATCGTTCTGTTCCTTGGCGGTTCGAAGTCATGTTTGATTGCCTCTTGCAGAGCCTGATTCTTTGCGACACTATTTGGAACCGCCTGACGGGGAAATACACGGATTCTCCAGTCGCCCGGCGGAACTTCGGTGCGTCATTGGAATTCAGGCTTTGGATCCGTACGGCCATCGACGCGCGGGCGACCTGCGCGCCGTACTGCATATCGGCTGGAGCGGGCTGACGCGTTGCGTATAGGGAGTCGACGCGGAGCGTTACATGATGCACGGTGAGAAATTTCAGGTCGGTCGTTGAGTATTTGTTCTCGGTCGCGCTCATGAGTTCGTCGCGAATGAGCGGGATGTCGCCCGGGGCACGGCGTCAAGAGAGATACCGGCACTCTCCGCCGTCCCCGGATGGAGTTCTTTGGACCCATCATGTCTCGGCGGGAATCCACGGGTTGAGCAGGCGAACGCCGGTGGGCTCGAAGTCAGCTACGTTGCGTGTCACGACGGTCATGCCATGAACGAGGGCTGTTGCCGCGATATATCCATCGCGTTCGGGGCAGGGGTCGGGCACATGGAGTCGGGCACAGCGCAGCGCGATCGCCTGGTCCACAGGTAGGGTTCGCTCCGAGAACTCGGGCAAAACCCGGGTACGCATCCAGGTGCGCAGCCGCTCGCCCTGTCGAGCATCGCGTCGCTCGACGAGCAGAATCCCCAGTTCGAGCTCCATGAGGGAGATGGCGGGGAGGTAGAAGTTCGCGGCATCGACACTCGAGATCCAGGTGATGACGTTGGGATCGGCCTTGCCGTCCCCGACCTTGCGTAGCTCGGACAGCACATTGGTGTCGAGCAGGTACATCAGTCTAAGTCTGCGGCGCGGGGTGGCTCGCGTGAGCGCGGAATCTCGAGCTGGATGTCGGAGAGGCCGGGCATGGAGAGAGCTTCTGCAAGATTGCGGTGCTCGGCGGTAAGCCGCCGGTATTCCTGAATAGTGAGCAGCACGTGTGCCGGCTCACCGCGATCGGTGATGAATACGGGGCCGCGTTCCGCAGCCCGCTTGGCGCGGGTCACGTCTTGATTGAACTCGCGGCTGGAGACGGTCGTGGTGGTCATGAAGGTTACCCAGCTAGTAACTGTAGGTACGTTACTACATTTGTGTGCCCGCTGCAATCAGCATCAGGGAGCGGTCGCATTCCTGCCTGTCGCAGCCTGTCCGCTGATTCTGGTCACCCGTGCCTGTGGACATCCGAGGTCGGCGCCGGGGTGCTTTGCCGGCCACGGCCAAGTAGTGTCACCGGCGGTCTGATCTTGGTGTAGATCGGGCGGTGTGAACATCGCGGTTGCGCCGGGTCCGTTTTCTTCGGTCCCGTTTTTATACATCGTCTTCTTCTCTGGCTCCCGGAGCCCGGCGCAGGGCGCGGCGCGGGGATTTCCGTCGCTGTCGCCATCGTGGGCATGATCGCCTCCTTCGGGGGAGGCGATGAACAGAACCAGAACACGCAAATGCCTGTGCTGCGGGGCGTGCGGATCTGGCTGGCGGCCGGCGTGACAGATCTTCGCAACGGTTCGGTGGCTTAAGCGCGCTGGTGCAGACCTCGCTCGGCCTGAACCCCTATTGCGGTGAGATTTTCGTCTTTCGAGGCCGCCGAGGTGACCGGATAAAAATTCTCTGGGACAGGATCGACCAAGACATCTCGATCGCTCGTCTCGGTGTCGTGATCGCGGGAGCACGGACCCGAAGACGCGCGGATTGGGGGCGTGGTTCTGCTCCACGAGCTCGCGAACCTTGTGCCGGTGAAGAGTGAATGAATTCGATGGTTTCAAGCTGGCAATCGCAACCGGCATTGAACTTCCAGCCCGCCCCTTGGGCGCATTGCTACGAAGTGCGACTTGTGCTACAGTCGTTGCATGAACCGTATCGTCACTCAGCGAGAGCTCCGCAATCAGTCCGCCGCCGTCCTTCGTGAAGTCGAGGCCGGGCGCACGATCATCGTTTCTCGCAACGGCACGCCGGTGGCAGAGTTGCGGCCCGTACGGCTGCGTCGATTCGTGCCCCGAGCCACGCTCGAGGAAGCGATGGCTCGCGCTCCTCGGGTTGACGCCGACCGATTCCGTGCGGATCTCGATGCCGTGATCGATCAGAGTGTCGATGGCTGAGCCGACACGCGGTTTGCTCGACACGTCGGTTGTCATCGACCACGACCTGATCGATCCGGCATTGCTTCCCGACGAGTCCGCGATTGCCGCCATGACGCTTGCAGAGCTTGCCGCAGGACCGCACGCGACCGAAGACAAGGAAGAACGGGCTCGACGTCAGGATCGACTGCAGTGGGCAACCGCAACCTGGGACCCGCTGCCCTTCGATGCCGACGCCGCGCGCATGTATGGGCGGATGTTTTCGGCCGCACGGGCCGCCGGACAGGCCAGCCGCTCACGCTTGGCGGACTTGCTGATTGCCTCGACGGCTGCAGCGAACAGCCTCGCCGTCTACACACGTAATCCCTCTGATTTTGAGGCGCTGAAGAGCGTCGTCAAAGTGGTTCCGGTCTGAGACAGGTCCGCTGGCCGGATCCAAAGATCCAATCCCCGGATCGCCGTGACGGGTAGAGGAATCGTCCTCACCTGATCTCCCACGTGAACATAGCGGCTTCATGGACACGCGCGGCTTCCCTGCGCCGCGTCAGCTCGATGCGCAAACTCGAATTGCCGAGCACGTTGCCGCAGGCATAGGTGGTTCCGGAGCCGAAGATCGGCTCGCGGCGCGTGCGCGGTCCAGCAAAGTAGCGGCCGAGCATGCAGATGATGACGTTCCAGGCAAGCACATCATCGACATCCGGTCGCGGCGGCGCCCCTCCGGGTTGACCGAGTCTCCGAGGACATATGGCCGGAATCAGCCTCATGTTGATGACTACCCCTGGGCAAGGCAACGCAGATTTGACTGAGCCCCGCCGGTGGCGATGCTCTGTCTTCCAACGTGAGCTGCCGAAGACCGGGGAGCAGCCCCGGAATCGTCCGGAGTCTTGAACATAAATCGCAACCGATCGAATTCGTGGATGCCGCTGCCGGCCTGAGAGTCCGGCAGTTGCCGCAATTCAGATGCGCGATGCGGTTCTCTGCCCACGCTCATCGACAATTCGCTCACCGTCTTTCTTGGTGAACGGGCCCTTTTGCGGCACAGGCAGGTTGTCCAGAACGGTTTCGGAGGGCCTGCTGCGGCGCGTCGCGCCCCTGGTTTGCTTGGTCACGGTGGCAACCGCCTGAGTCGGGGCGGACAGGGGACGGCACTCCGGTCCGCAACGCTTGCCGGCGGGCACGCAGCAGTTCTCGGTGAGAATGACGCCGGTTCCGTACCGCGCGGGATGCGCGGCTGAAGGCGCAAGGGTGCAGGGTTATCGATGTCTGTTCTGGTCCCCGAGCATCGATCCGGTTTGGTCCGATACCGCGCCCGTCGACCCGGCGACCGCCTCGCCCCGACCCGTTTCGAGGTGTTCCGACTGCGCGCCCGCAGGCACACGCGCTGCAGCAGTCGATTGTGTCGCATCCGTACGGTCGGAGTGGTTTGCATCCGGTGCGTGCGGAAGTCGCTTGGTTGCCAGGGGCAGACCGACGGCGAAGATGGCGATGCTCGCGATGATACAGGCGAATACGATCGTGGCGAGGTCACGGGTGCCGGGCACGCCGGCTGCAGCCGGTATGGTGGCCATGACGCCGGCGGCCAGTCCGCGCGGCAGCGAGATCTCCATGACGCGGCGTTGAGCCCGGTCAAAATCCGCACCGAGCATCGCCACTCTGACGGCAGGGATCCTCACCATCCAGAGGATTGCGGCAAGTGCGGCGCCGAGCGCGGCGCCGCTCCACGGCGGCATGAGCAGTGCCCCGATCAGGACGAAGAAGAAGGATTTCACGATGAAGGCCACTTGAGCATGAAATCCCCGCACGCCGAGCCCGAGATCGATGTCCGCGAGAAGTCCGAGTCGCCCGCTGAACAGGCGCGCGTTGCCCACGACGACGGCAAACGTGAGTACCCCCATCGCGGCGCTCGCCCCGAGCGAGGCGATGAGCACGTACAAGAGGAGGAGACTCGCGAGCGTTATGGGGTAGGCGTGCTCTTCGTCCCGCAGCAGGTTGAGGATCGCGAGCCAGAGCATCCCGGCGGCAATCCCGATGCCGAATGCGATGCCGAAGGACTCGGCAAGGGTGGTCACCGCGGCGAGTGGGCCGGCATGAGAGGGCCGCAGCAGCAGCGCGATCACCGTGCTCGCGGTCACCACGCACAGCGCGTCGGTAAAGGTGGATTCCAGGCTCAGCAGGTCGGCGATCTCGTGCTGGGTCCTGGACGTTGCCATCGCCGGCAGCACGATGATGGAGCTCGAGCCTCCGACGATCGAGCCGAGCAATGCGCCGTGAAGCCACGACCAGTCCGGTGGCAGCAGGCCGATGCTGCGTGCCCCCATGCTGGCTGCGGCGATCACCGCCGCGGAGAGGCAAAACCCCAGAACCGCGAGCAGGGCGGCACGCGGCGCTGCTCTGGCCACGCTCCCGAGCTTGAGGCTGGCACCGCCATTGAACAGGATCACGACCAGGGCAAAGGCGGCAAAGTAGGGCGCGATCCGCAGCAGTGCGCCAGTGTCCACGAAGTGTGTCACGGGGCCCAGCAGCCAGCCGCACAGAATCAACCACGCGACGTCCGGGATGCGGGTCCGGGCGAAAACGATTTCCCCTGCCGAGCCGATCAAGAAGATCCCGGCGACGACCAGAAGCATGAGCGTCACATTGTCCACGTGCGTGCTCCCCGGGGTGGGTTCTCATCGGCCAGGTGCCTCGTTTAGTCGATTTATTGGCGATCCGTCAACACGGGGGCAATTCGATCAGGAACTGCATCGGGACCCGACCTGACTCGAGGAACGCGGGCCAGGGATCCTCCCCGGCGGGCGAGGGCGCACGATACCGCCTCGGCTCGCGCCCATCGTGCCGGGCGAGTCCCCGCCCCTCGACCCGATGCCGCCGCGTCCGGCCAGTCGGCTCAGCGCGGTCGCTGCAACGGCTGGTACGCGGCTTGCGGGGCATTACAGTTCACACACGCCGGCGACAACGGGCTGAACGTCGTGAAAAGAGAGCACGTATTCGAGGCGACAGGCTGCTCGAGCCTCGTGTCTCATTCCATTGTTTTATCGGTAAATCAACAACTTATACAGATATTTTCACGTAGATGGAGTGAGGGCGCCCGGCTACGGCTCCGTCCGGGAGCCAGACAACAGCACGGCGACGGCGCGAGGCTCGAGCCGATAGCATGTCTCTGCACGGTGCTTCTCGCTAGGCGGCTCCGTGAAGTCATCCGGGGCCTCGAGCCCGGTGTCGAGGACGCGCTGCCAGCCACCTGGCCGTGGTAGTTGTATTTCAAAGGTCTGTGTCCGATCCGAGCCGTTGATCAGAATGTACAGATCGACATCGCCCTGCGAAGCGCCGTCGAGGTACACGGCCAGAGTGCGCGATTGCGGGCTCAGGTCGACGGCCGGCCCAATTCCGAACCAGCGTACGTCATCACGCCAGAACCGGCTGCGGCAGAGGGTGGGATGCGCTTTGCGAAAGCCGATCATCAGGCGGAAGAAACGCAAGATCTCCGCGTTTGGCTCGAGAAGATCCCAATTGAGCCAGCTCGTCCCGTTGTCCTGATTGTACGGATTGTTGTTCCCGCCCTGAGTCTGCAGGAATTCGTCGCCGGCGCGCAGCATCGGCGTGCCGTTGGCGAGCAGGAGCAGCGCGCAGAAGTTCTTCGCCTGCCTGCGGCGCAGCTGCAGGATCTCGGGCGCGGCGCCCGCATCGCCCTCCCAGCCGCAGTTCCAGCTGAAATTCTCATCCGTTCCGTCCGTATTGCCATGGCCGTTGGCGGCATTGTGCTTGCCGTTGTAGGCGACGAGGTCGTAAAGCGTGAAACCGTCGTGAGAGGTGATGTAGTTGACGCTCTGATAGGCGTGAAACGCGTTCGGCCGATCGTCCGGAAACAGATCATCGCTCCCGTAGAGACGCTGCATGAGCGCCCCCACGAGGCCCGCGTCGCCACGCAGGAAGCGACGGATCTCGTCCCGGAAACGACCGTTCCACTGCGACCAGCGGGCGCCGGGAAAGGCTCGTCCCAACTGATACGCGCCCGCCGCGTCCCAGGGCTCGGCGATCAGACGGACTCCCTCGAGGTCGGGGTCCGAGAGAATGTCACCGAACAGGGGAGGATCCCTGGTATTGAGCGAGCCGTCGGCGGCACGAGCGAAAACCGAGGCGAGATCGAATCGGAACCCGTCGATGTGCATCTCGCGGGCCCAGTAGCGCAGGCTGTCGACGATCAGCTTGCGCACATAGCGGTTGGCACAGTGCAGGGTATTGCCGGTGCCCGAGAAGTTCTCGTACATCCGCTCGGTCCGGCCCGTCAGGCCTGATCGGGTCAGGATGTAGTAGGTGCTGTTGTCGATGCCCTTGTAGCTGTACACCGGTCCGCGCTCGTCGCTCTCGGCGGTGTGGTTGTAGACCACATCCAGAATGACCTCGATGTCCGCGGCGTGCAGCGCCTTGACCATTTCGCGAAACTCATCGTGCTGGCCGCTCTCATCGGGACGGCAGCCGTAGGCGTGATGCGGCGCGAAGAAGCTCAACGGCATGTAGCCCCAGAAATTGTCCTCCTGCGGATCGAATTGGTACACCGGCATCAGTTCCACGACGGTGATGCCGAGGGCCTTGAGATACGGGATCTTGTCGATCAGTCCGCTGTAGGTGCCGCGTCTTTCCGGGGCCACACCGGAGCTCGGGCTGCGCGTGAAGCCCCGCACGTGCAGCTCGTAGATCACGCTGTCCGAGCCGTGACGCGGCCGGCGGTCACCTGTCCAGTCGAACGCTGCGTTCGCGCCCGTGAGCACGCCGAGCGGTGCCTTGCCGGCATTCGATCCCGGTCGGCAGGCGGCGGCTCGCTCGAAACCAGGCGGGAAGAAAACCGCGCGCGCATAAGGGTCGAGCAGAATCTTCTGCGGCGAGAACGTGTGCCGATCGAAGCCGCCGTCGGCGGCCGGCCCGCTCACCGAGTACGCGTAATAGCGCGCTTCGGGGGCGCTGCGTGCCGGGATGCGGCAATGCCAGATGCGGCCCGACTTGTTGCGCAGGTAGTCCATGGCGAAGGTCGCGAGCGGCTTTACGAGGTCGCTCGGTCCGTACAGGAGCAGCGTGACGGCCTCGGCGTGCTTGGAGTACAGGGCAAAGTTCCAGGCCTGCGTGTCCGCACACCAGGTGACGCCAAGCGGCAGCGCCGATCCCTCGATGTCGACCCAGCCTGTCATCGAGCTCAGATGCTCGTTGGGCGATCGCCGCGCACTCATGAGCCCCGAGCGAGCGAGCGTGTCACGATGTTTTCGGCTTCACGCACCACGCTCTCGAGGTGTGCCGCATCGCGGAAGCTCTCGGCATAGATCTTGTAGAGATTCTCCGTGCCGGAAGGTCGCGCAGCGAACCAGCAGTGCCCGGCGATCACCTTCAGTCCGCCGATGGGTGCGTGATTGCCGGGCGCCCTGGTGAGCTTGGCGGTGATGGGTGCTCCGGCAAGCTCGGCTTCCGTAACGGCTTCGGGGGCGAGTGTCGCGAGCGCCGCCTTTTCCCGCGCGGTGGCCGGTACATCGAGGCGTGTGTAGTGGGGCGTGCCGAGCCGATCAGCCAGCCGGCGGAAGTGCTCGCCGGGGTCCTTGCCCGTCACCGCAGTGATTTCGGCGGCGAGCAGGTTCATGACCGGTCCGTCCTTGTCCGTCGTCCATGCCGATCCGTCCCGCTGCAGCAGGCTGGCCCCGGCGCTCTCCTCGCCGCCGAAGCACAGCGAGCCCTCGAGCAGCCCCGCGGCGAACCATTTGAAGCCCACCGGTACCTCGTAGAGGCGCCCGCCGCGATGGGCGACCACCCGATCGATCAGGCTGCTGCTGACCACGGTCTTGCCCACCGGTGTGCCGTGGCGCCAGTCCGGGCGGTGGGTGAGCAGGTAGTCGATCGCCACGGCCAGGTAGTGATTCGGATTCATCAAGCCTTGCGAGGGTGTCACGATGCCGTGCCGGTCGGAGTCCGGATCGTTGCCGAAGGCGAGCCGGAAGCGGTCCTTCAGCCTGACGAGTCTCGCCATGGCGTAGGGGCTGGAGCAGTCCATGCGGATCTGGCCGTCGTGATCGACCGTCATGAACGCGAATCTCGGGTCCACCCCGGGGTTCACCACCTCGATGTCGAGGCCGTATCGCTCGTTGATCGGCGCCCAGCAGTACAGGGCCGCACCGCCCAGCGGATCGACTCCGAGCTTGAGGCCCGCGGCACGGATTGCCGGCATGTCGATGACGGTTTCGAGGTCGTTGACGTACGGGCCGATGAAGTCGGTCGTATGCGTGGTTGCCGCCTTCAGGGCCGACGCGTATGGCACACGCTTGACGTCGTGGCTGCCGCCGGCGAGCAGCTCATTGGCCCGTCGCTCGATCCATGCGGTCACTTCCGTGCCCGCCGGTCCGCCGTGCGGCGGGTTGTACTTGAAGCCGCCATCGCGTGGCGGGTTGTGCGAAGGCGTGGCGATCAGTCCATCAGCCAGACGCGAGGTCCGTCCCCGGTTGTGCGTGACGATGGCGCGAGAGATGACCGGCACGGGGGTGATGCCCGCCCCGCCGGCAAGCACCACTTCGACGCCATTCGCGGCCAACACCTCGACCGCGGTCCGCTCGGCCGGAGCCGACAGCGCATGCGTGTCCTTGCCGATCAGTACCGGCCCGTCGATGCCCTGCGCTTTGCGGTAGTCGCACACGGCCTGGGTGATGGCGAGAATGTGCGCTTCGTTGAAGGTTCCATCGAGCGAGGAGCCGCGGTGTCCGCTGGTGCCGAACTGCACCCGCTGCGTCAATTGGGTCACATCCGGCTTGCGCTCGTGATAGGCGCGCTCGAGTGCGCTCACGTCCACCAGCATGTCCGATGTGGCAGGATGTCCGGCACGCGCATCCGTCATGGTTTCGACTCCGTCTGAGGTGTGTCGCGGGTTTTGCGCGCCACACCGGTTTGCGCGCCGGCGCTGTCCCAGTCCGGCACTTGACCGGCTTCCGAGTGTGGGCAGGGTTTCGCACTCCAGATCTCATCGGCGTAGGCGCCGATCGCGCGGTCGCTCGAGAACCTGCCGCTCGCGGCGACGTTGCGGATGGCGCGACGCATCCAGGCGTCCTGATCGAGGTAGACCTTGGCCACCTCGGCCTGCGTGCGGGTATAGGCGGAGAGATCGGCCAGGTGCATGAAATAATCGCCGTGCGTCAACAGGGCGTCCACGATGGGCGAGAAGATCCCGGGCTCGCCGCGGCTGAAATGATTGCCGGCGATCAGGTCGAGGGCGCCGCGTGTCTCGGGCTCGTGCGCATAGTGCCAGTGCGGGTCATACCAGCCGCGGCTGCCCGCCACCTGCGCGGCGGTGAGCCCAAAGAGGAAGAAATTCTCTTCGCCGGCTTCCTTCGCCATCTCTATGGTCGCCCCGTCGCGCGTGCCGACGGTGAGCGCGCCGTTCATCATGAACTTCATGTTGCTGGTGCCGCTCGCCTCGTAGCCGG
>JAKAFQ010000745.1 GCA_021817875.1 Pseudomonadota bacterium | reverse complement strand
GAACCATTCCAAAACAGTGATACAGCGGCACCGGGATGCAGACCCGGTCCTGCGGGCCGAGACGCATGCCCTCGCCGACGAACAGGCCGTTGTTGACGATGTTGAAATGCGTCAGTGTGGCGCCCTTGGGCAACCCCGTGGTGCCGCTCGTGAACTGGATGTTGATCGGCTGATCCGCATCGAGACTGCGCTCGACGGCCTCGAGCAGCCCCGGATCGGTGTCATCGGCCGAGCGGCACAACGCCTCGAACGGTAGAAAATCCTGCCCGACGGCCGCCCCGAGCTGCACCAGGTACTGCAGCGAGGGATACCTCTGAGAGCACACCCGCCCGCCGCTGAGATCGGCGGCACCGAGCAGCGAGCGCACCATGGCGCGGTAATCGCTCGATCGGAACGACGGGGCGAGCACCAGCGCACGGCAGCCCACGGTGCGCAGCGCGTGATCGAGCTCGACGCTGCGGTAGGCCGGATTGATGTTGACCAGGATCAACCCGGCCCGCGCCGTCGCGAACTGGGTGAGCACCCACTGCAGATTGTTCGGCGACCAGATGCCCAGCCGATCGCCCGGCTGCAGCCCAAGCGCCAGCAGGGCACGCGCCAGCCGGGTCACCTCGGCATCGAGCGCGGCATAGGTCAGCCGCACGCCCTGGTGGCGGACCACCAGCGCTTCGCGATCCGGCCAGCGCAGCGCAGCCTGCCGCAGCACCTCGCCCACCGTCCGGTGGATCAGCGGCGCGGCCGCCTGTCCGCACACGTAGCTCGGCGCCGCAATGGAAGCGCCCACCTCAGCCCACCCCCTAGAATCGATAGGTCACGTCGGCCCCGTACATGCGTGGCTCGCCGATGTGCCGATAATCATAGCCCAGGCTCTGCAGATCCACCTCATTGGTGTAATACACCCTGTTCGTGAGGTTATTGCCCCACAGCCGCAGCTCCCACCGGCTGCTGGAAGGCTCCAGGGTCATCTGCGCGCTGAGCAGCCCGAAGGCCCGCTGCGCCAGGCGGTTCTCGTTGAGATTCTCCTCGTACATCAGCGACTGCCAGGTCTCCGCCACGTGCAGCATCAGCGCCCACGAGGGCTCGGATATCGCCACCCAGTCGGCCGAGAACACGCCACGGAAGTTCGGCGCATAGGGCAGGCGCTTGCCGGCGATATTGACCGTTCCGCCGGCCAGCGTCCCGCGCAGCACCTGGGTATGCAGCGCCGCGAGCCCCGCGTGCAGCGTCAGCCGGTCCACCGGCCGGGCATCGATGTTGAGCTCTCCGCCGTAGATCTCGGACAGCGGGATGTGGCTGAGCGGCTGCGAGCCGTTCGGCCGGACGTCGACGAACTGCTGGTCGATGTAGCGGTAGTGGAACAGCGCGCCGTCGACCTGCAGGCGATGGCCGAGCCAGGCGCTCTTGAATCCCCCTTCTATGGAATACAGCTTCTCCGGCGGCACCTTGTCGAAGTCCGAGTTCGAGAAGAAGAACTGCATGTTGAACGAGCCGGGCCGGTAGCCGCGGCTGTACTTCAGATACAGCATGCTGTTGCGCGTCAGCTGGAAATCGAGGCCGATATCCCCGGTCCCCTCCGTGCTGTGCAGGTACTGCGCGGTGGTCTGATTGACGACAGCCGCATAGTTCGGCGATCCGGGCAGGGCCTCGATCGGCTGCCACTGACCGGCGACGATCTGTCCGGGAATGATGTTGCCGATGGGCACGCCATCGCTGCCCTGCAGCTGGGCGATGGCGTTCTTCATCGACTTGTTGTCATGATTGTAGCGCAGGCCGACGTTGAACTTCAGGCGGCGCGTGACCCGGTAACTGGTCTCGATGTACGCCGCCCAGCTGTTGTACAGCTGGTCGAAATGATTGACGTAGCGGCAGCCCGCGTTGATCAGGCTGCCGACCGCATAGCCGACGCCGGGACCGAAGGAATTGGCGACGCAGTCGCGGTAGTCGTTGTAGACGTTGAACATCGGATCGGTGAAGAACGGGTTGACCGATTCGTTGTAGACGAACTGGTGCTCCCAGAACAGACCACCGATGTAACTGAAACGCTTCTGCTGCGGCGAGGTGATGCGCAGCTCCTGGGTCAGCTGCCGGGTACTGCCCGCGTAGGTCGCCTTGAAGACATCGATCGGCGCGCCGTCGGTGTTGTCCGGATAGAACAGCGAGCCCTCCTGCCAGGAACTGATCGACGTCAGCAGGTACTGGTCGGGCAGGGTCCAGTCGGCGGTCAGCGTCACCGCCTGGGTGTCCTGGTAGCGCTTCGGCACTTTCGGCAGGTCGATCTGATACGGTCCGAGGGGGGCTCCCGAGAGCGTGCCGGTCGTGGTGCGATAGTAACCTGCGAAGCCGACGCCCCCGGGGGCGCATTGCGCCGGAATCGGCGGTGTCACGCAGCCGTCCATGATGTCGTAGCTGTAGGCGTCCTGCTTGCTGCGGGCGTAGGTCAGCAGGAACTTCAGGTCACCGCTCGGTCTGTACAGAAAGCTCGCCCGGATCCCGTACTGGTTCAATGCGTCGGCGTTGGGCGCGCCCGGCGCGATGTTCTGCAGGAAGCCGTCGCGCTTGGTGTAGGTGAATGCCACCCGCGCGGCGAGCTTGTCCGGCACCAGTACCGCGTTCAGCACGCCGCTCGCCTCCTTGCGGTTGTAATTGCCGGCGCCGAGGGTGATATGCCCCTGGTCCGCGAATTTCGGCTTCGCCGTGATCAGATTGATCGCGCCCGCGGTCGCATTGTGC
>JAKAFQ010000089.1 GCA_021817875.1 Pseudomonadota bacterium | reverse complement strand
GCGGTCGGGCCGGGCTGCCGCGATCGCTGGGCCCTGAACCCTGCGCGGCCGGCCGCTGGCCGAGTGGGACGGCTCTGCCGTGGCGCGAGCGCGGGAGCGGGCGTCCGGCGGATCCGGTGCGCCGGCAGAGGCGGGTTCACCTCGCCCGGGACCCGGGCGGAAGCTGTGTGACGGTGCCCTCAGCCGAGCCTCCTCAAGTCCATGCCGCCCCATGCCCGGGCCTGATCCGCACAGGTCCGCCCGAATCACAGGGGCGGCCCGACACGCGCTCCGCGGACCGCAGCCCGAGACGATCGGTCCGGTCCCCGGGGGCGTGATGCCCGGCAGCGATCCGCGTGTGCCGCGCCGCTCATGAAGCGTCTCGATTCTGTGCGGCCCGGGGCGTCGATCCCCGGCGTCCCGCCGTTTTGCGCGCTCCCCCTGTGCGTCATCCCGTGACATCACTTCAGCGAAGCGCCGGTGCGTACACCGGGATCGCCGTCCGCGCACGCAGAAGGTCGGCGCATCAATAGCGCCGACCGGTCACTGCTTTCCGGGACGGAAAGGTGCCGCCTCCCGGACAGCGGATGCTCACCGGGCACGATGTGGCCGCCGTAGAACCGCGGCGCAGTCTTCGCATGCTCACCCGGCCTGTCCACCTCGACATCCGGATATGCCTCAGGTCCGTGTCCCCGTCGGGGTCCGGTCTGCCGACAGGGACTTCTTCCTCAGCGACGCATCGTGCTTTCACCGCGTACCAGCTGTTCGATGTCGGCTGCCGTGGCGAGATTCGCATCCCCCGCGATCGAATGCTTGAGACACGCGGCAGCGGCGCCGAATTCCACCGCGTGCTGCGCGTCGTGACCGCCCAGTATCGCGTGCAGGACGCCAGCGGCAAACGCATCGCCGTTGCCGATGCGTTCGATGACCTGCCCGAGAGGGTAGGTCCGTGTCGCACACATGCCATCTCGCGACATCATCAGTGCCGATATCGTCAGCTGCTCCGCGCCGCACTGCTCATGCACCGTCGTCGCAACGAAACGCAGACGCTCGAACCGGCTCAAGGCCGTCAGGGCGCCGCTGGCGAAATCACCCGACCCGTCCGTCTCCCCCGGCGGTCGTCCGTCACCGAACATCAAGGCGAAATCACGTGGGCCGGCAAAAAGCAATTCGCACCACGCGGCGATCTGCCGGAATACCTCCCCTGCATCTCCGTGCCAGCGTTTCCAGAGCGACTCCCGATAGTTGCAGTCGAACGACAGACGGATGCCCCGATCGTGCGCTGCGCGCGCCACGCCGAGCAATGCCTGCGCCGCAGCCGGTCCCAGTCCGGCGGTGACACCGGAGATGTGCAGCCACTGCGCCTGTGAAAGACACTGCAGAAACCGCGCGTGATCCGCCAGCGACAGCGCGAACGCCGATCCGTCGCGATCGTAGATGACCCGGGTAGGCCTGTGACCGGCGCCGCGTTCCACGAAGTACAGGCCCATTCGGCCGGGGCCCGTGCGCACGCCACCGGTATCCACGCCGTAGCGGCGCAGCTCGCCCGCGCACCAGTCGCCCAGCGCATTGTCCGGAAGCACCGTCACCATCCCGACTGACTCGCCGAACAACGCCAGCGACACCGCCACGTTCGCTTCGGCACCCGCGACGGCCTGCTGAAGGCCGCGCGACTGCAGCAACAGCTCATGGCCAGGAGCGGCCAGCCTCAGCAGAATTTCGCCGAAACACGCGATGCGAACGCCCGATGCGCGCGCCGGAGTCGGCTCCGTCACGGACGCAACCCGGGCAGCGGTACCGCCGCGTACATCATGCGTCAACGCGTGCGGTAGGTCAGCTCGACACGCCACATGCGCGGATGCGGCTGCACGCGCACGCCGCCGAGTCCGAAATGATTGGCCGTGCCGGTGTAGTATTCCTTGTTGAACAGATTGCTCACCATGAACCGCAGCGTCCACGTACGGTAGGTCACGCCAAGGTGCAGGTTCGTCACGGCGTAAGAGGGCATCTGGAAGGGGAAGCTCGGCAGGCCGAGCGCGGGCGACGCCGCCCCCTCCAGGTCCGCGCTCATGGTGCTGCGATAACTTTCCTCCGCGCCGACGTTCCAATATGCCTCGGAGCCGATCGGCTGGGTCCAGTCCGCCGTCGCGCTGCCGGTCCAACGGGGCGACTGCGGCAGCGTATAGCCGCTCAGATTGACCGGAACACCGTAGATGACCGCGCCGGGAAACGCGCCGAACTTCGCGTCCAGGTATCCGATACCAAGACCGAGCGTGAGCGGCCGAATGGGCCGCGCCTGAACCTGCAGGTCTGCGCCCTTGCTCGTGGCGCCGGAGGCGTTTTCGGTAATCTGCACCGCCGAGCTGATGTTCCCGGGTACGATCAGATAGTCGACCTGCGATTGAACGTTATGCCACTGCATGTCGAACACGGACACGTCCACCGTTGCGCGATGATTCCACAGCGACGCCTTGTATCCCAGTTCCTCGTTCCACACGGATTCCGGCGAGAACGGGCGCTCCTGTTGCGGAAATTCCGCATTGAGATCCACGCCACCCGCCTTGTAGCCGCGCGACACCGTCAGATAGACGTTGGCGTCGCTGTCGATGTCGTACTTCACGACCGCGCGCGGCGAAAAATCATTGAATGACTGGCTGCCGTACAGATTCGCCTGCGGCGTGCCGAATGCCTCGAGACCGGTAAGGCTGCTTTCTATCTTGTCGTGCGAGTAGCGTCCGCCGACGGTGAATGACCAGGACTTGACCGGACGCCAGGTGACCTCGCCGTACAGACCGCTCGACAGGTCGACGAAGCCGGTGAGGTTCTCATTGATCGGCAGCCCGGCGGGCACCGGCGGAAGCAGCGGAAATACCGTACCGTCGGGGTAGGTGTAGCTGTTCTGCGGCCCGGTGAAGATGTCGCTGTGCATATAACTGCTGTCACGTGCGAACAGCCCGCCCACGGTCCAATCGAATGTTCCACCGGACTTGGACTGCAGCCTCAGCTCCTCGCTGTATGATTGTGCCTGCCACTGGTTCTGGCGCAATACCGCGTTGACGCTGACTCCGTCCTCGGCGAACTGCCGGTTGGTGGTGGTGCGAATATCTCCGGTGATCGATTTCAGCGTGAAATCGTTGAAATCGTAGGTCAGGCGCACCAGGCCGAAGCGCAGAAAATTGCGGGTGAATTCCGGGTAGCCGTGGTTCACCAGGGTCTGATTCTGCGGATAGAACTGCAGGCCGTCGCTGATCGGCACGAAATTGCCCCAGATCGACTCGGTATCCGGCTCGAGCACGCCGGTATTGACGTCCGGATCCATCCCCTGAATGCTGCGTGAGTAGGTATACGAGACGTCCGCGGTAAACCGGTTCGTAATCAGCCATTTCGCGGCAATGCGCCCGTCGGCGTCATGATAGCCGCTGCTCGGGGTGCCGGCCCTGTTGACGTTCTTGATGATCCCGCCGCTCGTTTCGAAATCCGCCGCCGCGCGCAGAAAAAACCTCTTGGAAAGTGGCAGATTGCCGATTACTCTCGCGCCGTCGGTCGAGTAATTCCCGGTGTACAGCGACATTGAGCCGTACCATCGATCGTCAGGTTTGTTGGTGACGATATTGATCGCCCCGCCTTCGGAGTTGCGGCCGAAGTATGTGCCCTGAGGTCCGCGCAGAACCTCCACCTGTGCCACATCGAGCAGGGGCGGGTTGATTGTGCCGGTGGATACGTTGCCGACGTCGAATCCATCGATGTAGTAGCCGATGGAGTTCTGCACCGCCGTTTCACCGAGGTTGACGTTGCTCATGCCGCGGATGGCGATGCTTATCGACCGTCCACCGGCCTGGCCCTGCTCCGAGAATGTCGCGCCCGGCGTAAGGGCGAGGAAAGACTGGTCGGAATTCATTCCCTGACGCTCGATTTGCGTGGCGCCGAACACGGTCAGGCTGATCGGCACCTGCTGCAGAGGCTGCCTGCGTCGTTGCGCCGTGACGATGACCTCCTTGAGGCTGGCGACCGAGTCGTGTGTCGCGGTGTCGTTGCCGGTTGCGGCCTGCTGCGCGAGGCTGCGCGTCGCATGCAACGCCGGCAAAAAGATGAGTAGAGACGTGGCGAACGGAAATGTCTTGCGCATTTGCCCCCCCGGATGCGTTGCAGGTCGCTTGTCGCTGATAGTCAGCGCCGTGAGGGAAGTCTATCCAACGTCGTCGCAGGGCCCACTTGATTCCTTTTCATGCCTCGCATTAGTCGACGTAATGCGGTGCGCCACGTCAGCGGCGATCAGTGCAGCAACATTCCGATTGCGATCCCGGCGAAGGTGCCTATGACGTGGCAGAAAATGCCGATCATTACCGCCGGAGTAACCATCGAATACCAGCCCTTGCCCGCGACGACCGCGACGGTGGCCGCCGGACCGACGATCGCCGAGCCGAGGCCGGTGATTGCCTCGGAGATGTTCAGGCGCATGAGCCTTGAAAGAACCATGGACACCACGATTGCCGTCACGATCAGTATCAGGCCGAAAAAGAACAGGCTGACGGCGTGGGCGAGGAAAGCCGTGAGGTTCGTGTCCAGGCCGATGACCCCGAAGAACAGATACATGAACAGCATTCCGAGCTCGAAATCTCCGCGCAGCCGCTGCAGGGGCGCGGAGGCCGTATTCGCGACGATGACGGTGATCGCCGTCACGTAGAGCAGTACGAAATTGCGCTGGTCGTGCCCGGTCAGTAGGCCGACCTCGTGAGCCGCGGCGCGCGCCAGGGCTACGATGCAGAAGCTCAGCGCGAGCGCTCCGGCGATGTGGGTCAGCTTCATGGGCGCGGGCTCTTGCGTCAGAGCCATGCCTGCCGCGCCGCTCGAGTCGGGTTCGTCCGGAGCCGCCATGTAACGCCGGACGACGGTCATCGCCGGCAGCGCGATCAGGATCATCAGGCCGACGATGCTCGGAATGACGCTGGCGCTGGTTGCGGCAGCAAAATCGGCGGAGCTCACCTTCAGCGTGTCGGCTACGGCCACCATGCTGATCATTCCGCCGATCCACGCGCCTGCATAGGTGCCGGCTATGCTGGCGGGAATGTGCCATGGGTGCAGCAGGAAGTACGCTACGATCGTGGCGATCACGGCGCCGACGCAGGCCGCGGCGAAGCCGAGCATCACCCGTCCGCTTTCCACGAAGATGCGTCTGAGATCGGCCTTGATCATGAGCAGCGGGATGGCCGCCGCGACCAGATACCGGTTCACGAATGCGCCCACCGGTGAGGCAAAAGGTGCGAGCCGCAGATTCGAAAGCGCCATGCCGATCACCAGGATGCACAGCACTCCGGGGATCGCCCTGCCGAACCGGGAGGCATCGGCCATGAAGCCTATCCACGCGAGCACGAGCAGAATTGCGCTGAGCGCCAGCGCGTTGTCGGGATGGATGTAAGGCATCGGCGCCGCCGCGACAGATCGCACAGTGGTGACCTGGGCATTATGGCATCCGCCTGCTGGGAAATGCTCGCCTGGGTTTATGAGCAATTCTAATCCAGCGCATCACAAACTCTCATTTGGCGCCACTTCCCCGCACCTTTTACTCTGCGGGGGAGGTAGAGCATGCCGTGGCTGCCTCGGTCGGCGTGCGTACGAGATAAAACATGGAGCGAAACACGCGATGAACAGGCTATCCGGTGCAATGGCCGTGATCCGGAGTCTCACGGAACACGGTGTCGACACCGTGTTCGGTTTGCCCGGTGGGCAGCTGGATCATTTGTTCGATGCGCTTTATCGTCATCGGGACGACATCCGCGTGATTGCCTCCCGCCATGAGCAGGGCGCGGCGTACATGGCGTTCGGCTATGCCCGATCGACCGGCCGGCCAGCGGTGTATACCGTAGTTCCCGGACCCGGCGTTCTGAACAGCGCTGCGGCATTGTGCACGGC
This sequence comes from Pseudomonadota bacterium, assembly GCA_021817875.1. The sequence continues at coordinate 5,507 of JAKAFQ010000089.1, read as the reverse complement.
TTACGCCTGTAACACCCCGGTGCTGTGCCTTGCGGGGCAGATTCCTTCGGCCTCCATCGGCAGAGGATTCGGAGAGCTGCACGAGCTTCCGGACCAGCTCGGGATATTGCGCGGTCTCACGAAATGGGCGGCGCGAATCGAGAGCCCAGGCGCTGCACCCCGGATGGTCGCGCGAGCGTTCGGGACGCTGCGCACTGGCCGGCCGCGTCCCGTAGCTCTCGAGATGGCACCGGACGTCATGGCGCGCGAGGAACAGATGCCGGTGATCGCGCCCGAGGCACAGCCGGGCACGTCCGCGGACCCGGAGCTCGTCCGGCGTGCGGCGCAGATCATTGCCTCGGCCCACGCACCCATGATCTACGTCGGCGGCGGCGCCATCGAAGCGGCGCCCGCCGTGCGTGAGCTCGCGGAGATTCTCGATGCACCAGTGGTCTCATTCCGCAGCGGACGCGGCATCATGCCGGATGAGCATCCGCTCGGATTCACACTGCCGGCGGGGCATCGTTGGTGGCCGAAGGTGGACGTCGTGATCGGCATCGGCTCCAGAATGCTCGAACCGCTGGTCCACTGGGGTGCAGATCCCGCGCTGAAGGTCGTGCGCATCGACATTGATCCGGATGAGGTCGCCCGGATCGCGGAGCCGGACGTGGGAATCGTCTGCGATGCGAGCGCGGCACTCGCCGCGCTCATACCGGAGGTGGAAAAACGCCTGCGACACCGGCCGAACCGCCGATCGGAATACATGGCGCTCAAGGCCAGACTCGGCGCCGACGTCGAGCGCGTGCAGCCGGAGGCAGGGTATCTCAAGGCGATCCGCCAGGCGCTGCCGAACGAAGGGATCTTCTGCGACGAAATCACCCAGTGCGGTTTCGCCTCCTGGTACGCCTTCCCCGTTTCGCGTCCCCGTGAGCACATCAATTGCGGTTACCAGGGCACCCTCGGCTACGGCTACGCGACCGCCCTCGGCGTCAAGGTTGCCCACCCCGACCGGCCGGTGGTCGCGATCGCGGGCGACGGCGGATTCTCGTTCAACCTGTCGGAACTCGCGACCGCGGTGCAGTACCAGATCGATCTGAAGGCCATTGTGTTCAACAGTGGCTCATATACGAACGTGCAACGGCAGCAGCGCGAATGGTTCGGAAATCGACTGATCGCGTCCGAACTGAAGAACCCGGACTTCGTGAAGCTCGCGGAAGCATTCGGCGCCGCCGGGTACCGTGCGCATTCCCCGCCGGCGCTGCGCAGCGTGCTCGAGCGCTGCCTCGCCGAGCGTGGTCCGGCGCTGATTGAAGTTCCGGTCGGAGACATGGCAAGTCCGTGGCCGTTCATCCTGCTGCCGCGCGTGCGAGGGGCGGCGACCCCGGAAGAGCACGCATCATGAGTCCGCGTCCCCGACCGGGCGTGCTGCGTACGTCCCCCTATGTGCCGGGAGCGCGGGAAGTCGACGGCTCCATCCGCGTCGTCAAGCTGTCCTCCAATGAATCGCCACTCGGCCCGAGTCCGTGCGCCATCGCGGCATACCACGCCGTCGCGCCCGTGCTGTTCCGGTACCCGGACGCCTCGCAATCGGGACTGCGCACCGCCATCGGCACCGCGTACGGCGTAGACGCCGAGCGTGTGGTCTGCGGCAACGGCTCGGATGAGGTGCTCTCGCTGCTGATCCGCGCCTACTCAGGTCCAGATGACGAGGTGATCGTCAGTCAATACGCGTTCGCGATGTGCTTTACGCACGTTCACACGCAGGGTGCGGACCTCGTGGTCGCTCCCGAACCGGAATACCGGATCTCCGTGCGCGAGATCCTGGCCCGGGTCAACGATCGCACCCGGCTGGTGATCGTTGCGAATCCAAACAATCCATGTGGCAGTTACCTGCCCGCCGCCGACCTCGCGCGGCTGCATGCCGGTCTGCCGGACGATGTGCTGCTGATCATCGACGCCGCGTACTCGGAATACGTGACGGCGCCGGACTACGAAAGCGGCGTTGCGCTCGCGCACCAGGCCGACAACATCGTCGTGACGCACACCTTCTCCAAACTGTACGGCCTGGCCGGATTGCGTATCGGCTGGGGCTATGGTCCGGCATCCATCATGGAGACGCTGAACCGCATCCGCACGCCATTCAACGCCAATGCCGCGGCGCTTGCGGCGGCGGAAGCGGCCCTGTCTGATCGCGAGCATGTCGCGCGGGTTCGCGAGCATACCCGGCACTGGCGCACGCGCCTCAGCCAGGCGTGCGCGGAGATGGGACTCGAGGTGGTTCCCAGCGTCACCAACTTCGTCCTGATCAGGCTGCCACCTGGACCGCGGAATGCCGCTGCCGCCACGGCCCATCTGCACTCGCGGGGCATCATTCCCCGGCCTCTCGGCGCCGGCGGTCCTGAAAACGCGCTGCGCATCACCATCGGACTCGAGAGCGACAACCTCGCGGTCATCGCGGCGCTGCACGACTTCATGGGCTCGTGATGCGATCCGATCAGAGATTGTGCGCTGCCACACGGCGCTTTCTCGCTGCCCGCCACGGGTTGCTGCTCGATGGCCATTGGAGCGGATTCGGCCCCGGGGAACTCACGAGCATTGATCCGGCGGACGGTGCTCCGCTGGCGGTGTTCACCGCCGCGGCGCCGGCGGCTGTCGATGCGGCGGTGACGGCCGCCCGCCGAGCGTTCGACGACGGTCGCTGGCGGCATCTGGGCGCCCCGGAGCGGGCCCGGATCCTGTGGCGTGTCGCGGAGCTGATCGAGCGGGACGCCCGGGTGCTTGCCGAGCTCGAAGCGCTCGATTGCGGCAAGCTTCTGTGCGCCACGCTCGGCGGTGACGTGCGGCTCGCGTCGGAGGTGTTCCGCTACCATGCGGGTTGGTGCAGCAAGCTCGAGGGCCGGCAGATCGGCCTGCGTTCGGCGGATGCCGCTTTCCAGTGTATCACCGTGCGCGAACCGATCGGTGTGGCGGCGCTGATCGTGCCCTGGAACGGTCCGCTTGCCATGGGCGCATGGAAGCTCGCGCCGGCGCTTGCCGCGGGCTGCAGCGTGGTGCTCAAGCCTTCTGAACTGGCCAGCCTGCCGGTGCTGAAGCTCGGTGAACTGCTGCTCGAAGCCGGCCTGCCGGCCGGTGTCGTCAACATCGTAACCGGGGGCGCGGAGACCGGCTCGGCGTTGGTGGCGCACCGCGATGTCGATCTGATCTCGTTCACGGGATCCGGCCGGACGGCGCGGGAAGTGGTACGCGCCGCCCTCGATGGCTTCAAAAAAGTGACGTTGGAGCTCGGTGGCAAATCGCCCGTGATCGTTTGCGCGGATGCCGATCTCGATCGTGCGAGCGAAGGGGTTGCGGCCGGCATCTTCGGAGGCGCTGGACAGACGTGCGTCGCCGGCTCGCGTCTGTATGTACAGCGCGCCGTCTACCATGAGTTCCTGCAGCGCCTCGCGGCGCGTGCCGCGAATATCCGTCTCGGCTCTGGCCTGGATCCGGCAACAGACATGGGCCCGTTGATCAGCGACGCGCACCGCGATCGCGTGGCGCGGATGGTCAGGCTGGGGCTGAGCGAAGGCGCCAGACTCCTGTGCGGTGGCTGCGCACCGGCGGGCCCGGGATTCTTCTACGAACCGACGATTCTCGCCGACTGCCGATCCGGCATGACTCCGGTGCGCGAGGAGATCTTCGGCCCCGTCCTGGCAGCCATGCCCTGGGACACGCTCGAAGAGGTCGTGACAGCCGCAAACGACAGCGAGTACGGTCTTGCCGGGAGCGTCTGGACCAGCGATATCACACTGGCGCATGCGCTGACGTCGCGCATCAGGGCAGGCCTCCTCTGGGTGAATGCGCACGGCATTCCGGACCCGGCGATTCCATTCGGCGGCTACAAGGCAAGCGGCTGGGGGCGCGAGCAGGGACGCGAAGGCATCGACGCCTACACGGAATTGAAATCCATCATGGTGAAAGTATGAAGATCGCGGACGCCCGCGTCATCGTGACCTGTCCGGGACGCAACTTCGTGACGCTCAAGATCGAGACCGACGAAGGGGTGTACGGCGTCGGCGATGCCACACTGAACGGTCGCGAGCTCGCGGTCGCCGCCTACCTGACCGAGCACGTGATTCCCTGCCTGATCAATCGGGATCCGCGCCGCATTGAAGACCTCTGGCAGTACCTGTATCGCGGCGCCTATTGGCGGCGTGGACCGGTCACCATGAGCGCCATCGCGGCCGTCGATACCGCGCTGTGGGACATCAAGGCCAAGCTGGCCGGAGCGCCCCTTTATCAGCTCCTCGGCGGCGCCAGCCGCGATGGCGTCATGGTCTATGGCCATGCCAATGGGCGCGATATCGCCGAGACCGTCGATGAAGTCGGGCGCTACATCGAGCTCGGCTATCGGGCGGTTCGGGCGCAGTGCGGCGTCCCGGGGCTTGCCGCCACCTACGGTGTATCGCGCGACAAGCTTTTCTATGAGCCGGCGGACAGCGCCCTGCCGACGGAGAATCTCTGGTCGAGCGAAAAGTACCTGCGGCAGGTGCCCTTGCTGTTCGCCGCGCTGCGGGAACGCCACGGCGAAACGGTGCATCTGCTGCACGATGCGCACCACCGCCTGACGCCGATCGAGGCGGCGCGGCTCGGCAAGGCTCTGGAGCCGATGCAGCTGTTCTGGCTTGAGGATGCGGTGCCCGCCGAAAACCAGGAGAATTTCCGTTGGATACGCCGGCACACCGTGACGCCGCTCGCGGTCGGCGAGGTGTTCAACACGCTTTGGGACGCACGACAGCTGCTGGAAGAGCAGCTCATCGACTTCATCCGGACGACCGTCGTGCACGCCGGGGGGATCACGCACCTGCGGCGCATTGCCGATTATGCGGCAGTACACAACGTACGCATGGGATGCCACGGAGCGACCGATCTGTCGCCGATCTGCATGGGCGCGTCGCTGCATCTGAATCTGGCGATCCCCAATTTCGGGATACACGAGTACATGCGACACACGTCCGAGACGGACGCGGTTTTCCCCCACGCCTACTCGTTCGCCCACGGTACCCTGCACCCTGGCGAGGCGCCGGGGCACGGCGTCGACATCGACGAGAAAGCCGCGGCAAGATTCCCCTATCGACGCGCCTTTCTGCCCGTCAACCGTCTGGAGGACGGCAGCCTGTGGAACTGGTGATGCGGGTGTCGCAGACCGCGTTGTGGTTCGCGACGGTACGGATGCGCGGGCGCTCATCTGCCGGCTTCACGCCCGCAGAGACGTCCGGCAGGCTCATCGCTCCAGACGGTTCACCGCGGGCGGTCCGGTTGCCGGCGGGTGCTGCCTGGCGCCGCGACGGCGGGGGCAGTGGCCGCCGTTCCGGCGGCGCGCCGCTGCGCTCAGCTGTGCCGTACCGCTGTGCCCTGGGGAGTGAGGCGCAGCATCAGGGTTCCGTGCGTCGACATGCAGCGCACAGATCGCCGCCCGTACGCCGGCAATACCTTTTCTGATACGGCGCATTAAAAAGTATTGCTTGCTGCGTCCCACCCGGTCCCTA